>NZ_NPML01000004.1 GCF_002252565.1 Petroclostridium xylanilyticum | reverse complement strand
TTATACGATTGATTTTGACAGGTGTTTGTTTTTCATCATACCACTGACATTCAGGTTTTCCATAACTATCCTTGATGGCTTGGTTTTCACTATCTCGGCAGTTGCTTTATGCCTGTTGTCAGTTCTGATGTTATCAAGACGTTTGTACAACTTTTTAATGTTTTTTTCAAGTTTTATAATGTTGCCTGTTTTGACGCAACTTCCTCCTTCCTTGTTTTTTTGGTATTTGTTTGATGCCTTGCGCTGCAACCTGCGCAATTTCTTTTCTAATTTTTTAACTCTTTTGGTTTTGTTGATGTTTTTAAAGGTCATTCCGTTTGAGCATACAGCCAAGTTCTTTATCCCTAAATCAATACCTATACTTTCGCCTGTAAGCTCAACAGCCTCTTGCTCTGCCTCAATGCCTACAGACACATACCAGTGTATTCCGTCAAACTTTACCCTTGGGTTTGTATATTTTGCATTTTCCGGTATCCTGTCTTTTTCTGAAAGTCTTACCCAACCAATTTTTTCTAATCTAACCTTGCCATTTTTGAATTTTATTTTTTCGGTATCTTGATAAAATTTTGGCTGGCTTTTCTTCCTGCTTTTAAATTTTGGTTTATCGGCAAGCTTTTTAAAAAACTTATAGTAAGCATCACAGGCATCCTTTATGGCTTGTTTGGTTATGTTGTTGCTGTAATCATTAAGCCACTTGTATTTTTCAGTCTTCTTTAAAAACGTTAATTCTTTTCTCAAGTCTCCGTCTTTAATGAATTTGCCACCGCTTTTATAATTTTCTTCTTGTTTGGCAAGCGTCCAGTTATATGCCCATCTTGCAACTCCTGCACTCTGAAACAATTTTGTTTTTTGCTTGTTGTTGGGTTCAAGCCTGACTTTCAGGGCTATTATCATCTTCCAACAGCTCCTTTATCATTTTTTTGGCTTTATTGGCTCTCCTGCCTTGTAACTTGCAACTAAATACAGTTACAATCCGAACTAAATCTTCAACTAATTCCTGTTCTTCTGTCTTTTCTGTATTATCAATTATTTCAATAGTTGTACCGTATTTACTGCACAGGTTTTCTATCAATTCGTATCCAAATCTTAATAACCTATCTTTATACAAAACAACAATCTTTTCTACCTCAGAAGCAACAATCATATCAATTAATTGATTTAGTCCTTTTTTGTTGTAGTTAATTCCACTTCCTATATCCGTAATAACTTCAAAAGAATACCCTTTCGCTATCATATAAGACTTTATATTTTCAATCTGCCTTTCAAGGTCATCTTTTTGCTTATTACTTGATACCCTGCAATATCCTACAACTTTTCTTTTAGTTATGTTTCCGCCTTTAAAACCCAGATAATTTTGAAGCTGTTGTTGTGAATAATACCTATAACCGCTTTTCCCGGTATGACTTGGCTTTAGTTTTCCTGTTTTATCCCAGTTTCTAAGAGTTTGTTGGGTCACTCCTATTAATTCTGCAAATTCTCCAATTGAATAATATTTCATATAAACACCTCAAAATTATTATACAGCATATTATAATAATTTTACAGTGTTTTGTAAACTTTTATAAAAATTCTTTAACTGTTGTTATCCCCCTAAATTAATACTAAATGCAATTGTGAAAATGCTTATATAGATTGTCATAATACTTCAAAACCCTCAGTTTAAAATATATGCTGCTTATCGAGTATTATTGACAAAATAAATTATATCGATAACTGATATTAAAAATAAATTAATGTAGTTATCCATGAAATTAATCAACTTTAAAATCACAATATTGTGATTTTAAAGTTGATTAATTTGTAACCATAATGATAAATGTCCCTTTATCATTATCAAATATCATTATTGTATTGTCAATACTACAATCTTTTGTTTACTTAAAAAAATTTAAAAAAACTATTGAAATTTATTATGAAATGTTGTAGAATAATTATTGTTCTCTCTATGCGAGAATGGCGGAATTGGCAGACGCGCTAGATTCAGGTTCTAGTGAGTTCACGCTCATGCAGGTTCAAGTCCTGTTTCTCGCACCAGAAAAATCAAGGGTTACATGGGTTTATCCTGTAGCCCTTGATTTGTTTTGAAGCGGTTTACTACCATTGTCAGAAATACAGTTCAAAGTGATTCCAGATTTCTATTTTCTATACCAAAGATTTTATCTTTTGATAAAAGAACGTCTTGATGGGAGCAAGGTTATAACGGTTCGGCAAAATGATTTGTTCGGTACTTCCTACGAACAAGATGCCCTCAGTTTTTAATGCTTGATTGAATTTCATATAAATTTCTGATTTAGCTTCTTCAGTAAAATAAATTAAAACATTTCTACATACGATTAAGTCACAATTGGAAGGGTAAGAGTCTTTTAGCAAGTTATGCTGGGAAAATTCTACACACTTTTTGACTTCGTCTTTAATTTTAAAGAAATCTCCTTCTTTTGTAAAAAATTTCGCAATATTTTCTTTTGGAACCCCTTCCAGGCTCTTAGGGTTATATAATCCTATGTTTGCCTTTGCTAATGCTTCTTTATCAATATCGGTAGCAATGATTTTTATTAATGGTAAAGGAAAAAAATTTGTTAAAACCATTACGAGTGAATAAGGTTCTTCTCCTGTAGAACAGGCTGCACTCCAAATCTTCAGCGTTTTGCTTTTGCTCAACAGCAAAGGGATGATTTCTTTTTGTAAAACTTCCCACTGGCCGGGATTTCTATAAAATTCGGAAACATTGATAGTGAGATAATTAATAAATTCATTGTAGAGAATTTTATTTGTTTTTAGTGCATTTGTATAGTCATTGTAGCTGTCAAAGTTATTTTTCTTCATCAGGGATTCAATTCTTCTCTTCATTTGTTTTTCTTTATATAAAGATAAATTAATTCCGGACATTTTATATATTTCAGTTTTAAAATCCTCGTAATCTTTGATAAACATTTCAATCCCTCTTTACTAAAAAAATATAATATCTTTGCTAAAAAAATGTAATATTATTCTACCACAATATCAAATAAAAAAAAAGCGTGACATATAAAATGCCACGCAAATAATGTAAAGGGGGTCTCAATGTATTTTGTGAGGTCATTAAATATTATTGACAGAATTTAAAAAGATATACGCTGATCTTCGTCTTTCTCTTTTTTGTCAGCAGTATTTTCTTCTGCCGGAATATCCTGAGTGCCTGGCAATTCTCTAATACTCAAGCTAATCTTTTGATTATCCAAATCCATTTCTATAATCTTTGCCTCTACTTCCTGGCCGATTGACAGGACATCTGCAGGTTTACCAATTCTTTTGTTTGCAATTTGAGAAATATGGATTAATCCATCCACTCCGGGAATTAATTCAACAAAAGCACCAAAAGGAACTAATCTTACTACTTTACACTTAACAACGTCACCAAGGTTAAATTTTGATTTTGCTATTACCCACGGGTTGTCTTCAGCTTTTTTAAATCCCAGGGATATTCTCTTTTTTTCTTTATCCAATTCGGAAATATATACTTCGGCAACATCTCCCTCTTTTAATACTTCTGAAGGATGTTTTATCTTACTCCAGGAGAGCTCGGAAATATGAATAAGACCGTCAACACCACCGAGATCAACAAACGCACCAAAGTCAGTCAGCTTTTTGACTACTCCACTGTACCTTTTGCCTACCTCAACATTGTTCCAGAATTCTTCCGCCTTCTTTTCTTTTTCTTCTTCAATAACTGCCCTTACAGATCCAACTGCCCTTTTCTTCTTTTTATTCAGATCTATAATATGAAGGGAAACATTTTGTTTTAAAAATCCGTTTAAGTCGGATACATATCTATCACTGACCTGTGAAGCAGGAACAAATACACGGATGCCATTAACAAGTACAATAATACCGCCATTAACAATTTCAATGACTTTACCTTTAACAGTCGCTTTGTTGTTAAAAGAGGATTCAATCATTTCCCAACCTTTAATTGAATCTAACTTTTTCTTGGATAATAAAACATTTCCTTCTCCATCATCCACTCGTACAACAAATACTTCGATTTCATCTCCAACCTTTACAATATCTTCAGGGCTTACGGAGGGGTCATCCGTCAGTTCGCTGATATGAATGATTCCATCAGACTTAAATCCAAGATCAACATACACCTCATTGTTAGAAACTCCAATTACAGTACCCTTAACTATATCACCTGTATTTAAAGTTATTAGAGATTGTTCGAATGCTTCAGCAAAACTCATTTCAGCATCATTTGTTTTTAAATTTTCTTTTTCTGTCATTTTGTTAATTACCTCCTTTATTATCCACGCCGGTGTAGAAGCACCGGCAGTAATTCCAATTTTTTTATCAGAGAGATTTAAATTTTGAGGAAGTTCCTCAAAGGTTTCTATGTGATAAGTATCTTTACAATATCGGCTGCATATTTCAGCCAATTTTTGTGTATTAGAACTATGCTTGCCTCCGATTACTAACATTATGTCTACCTGTTTTGCAATCTTCTCCGCTTCCGATTGTCTTAAATTTGTAGCACTGCATATCGTATCAAAAATTAGAGCTTCTTGACAATGACTTTTAATATACCGGGTAATATCATCCCATTTTTCTCTGTTAATGGTAGTTTGTGCAACTACACAAGTTTTATCAGTGCATTTTAATTTTTCTTTAACGTCTTCAACGTTATCTACTATGATTGCAGAATTATTGCACCAGCCGTTTATGCCGATTACTTCCGGATGTTCCCGGTTCCCGACGATTATAATCCGGTAACCATCGTTATAGTGTTTCTCTACAATTTTATGTATCTTTCTTACATAGGGACATGTTGCATCTATATATTCTATATTGTTAATTTCAAGCTCGTTGTAAACTTCCTTGGCGATACCGTGGGTCCGTACAACGACTTTTGATTTTTCATCTTTTATGTCTTTAATAGAATCTATAGCATCTACACCTTTAGAATGTAAATCGTCAACTACTTGTTTGTTATGTATAATCGGCCCTAATGTATAAATTTTTGTCTTACATTCCTTAACATTATCGTACACGGTATCAATTGCTCTGCTAACTCCAAAACAAAAACCAGCGGTTTCCGCAATTATAAATTCCAAATTAATTAACCTCCATAAGTTCTTTAATCTGATTCATTATATCATTACTGATTTCCTGTAACTTATTCATTGATAATTTTTGATTATAATATTCTTCTAGCACAATTGGGTTCCCTATATTGATCAATAATTTATGAAATAATTTATACTCACCGGTAACTCCAACAGGTACAACAGGTACTTTCGCTCTGGTCGCAATAAGAGCAACGCCTGGCTTTGCCTGATTGAGATCTCCGGACTTGCTTCTGGTCCCTTCAGGGTACATAGCTAATACTTTACCTTCTTTAAGGATACTTAAAGCATTTTTGATGGCTGAAACATCTCCGGCACCTCTTTTAATCGGAAAAGCTCCTAAAGCCTTAATGATAAAGCCTAAAACCGGTACTTTAAATAACTCTTCTTTTGCCATAAAGACCAGTTGCCTTGGTATGAAAACGCCTATTACAGGAGGGTCCAATGTACTTTTGTGGTTAAAGCATATAATACATGCACCGTGTGTCGGGACATTTTGCAGTCCCCTTATCTCAATTCGAAATATTATTTTTGCTATTATTTGGATTAAATATTTCACAATATTGTAAAACATTATTGTAACCTTTCTTTAATTAATTGCAACACTATATTTAGTGATTCTTCTAATTCATTACCTGTTGTATCTATCACGACTGCATCTTCTGCTATTTTTAAAGGAGCAAAGGCTCTACTGCTGTCATTTTTATCTCTATATTCAATATCCTTTTTAACTTCTTCCAGACTGCAAAAAGAATTTTTTGCTATCATTTCTTCATATCTTCTTTTTGCCCGATCTTCTACTGAAGCAGTTAAAAATATTTTTATGTCTGCATCAGGGAGCACATATGTACCTATATCCCTACCGTCCATAATAACATTGTTTGAAGCTGCAAGCTTTCTCTGAAGTTCCACAAGTTTTATTCTTACTTCAGGAATAGCAGCAACATTAGAAGCACCTATCGAAACCTCAGGTGTTCTTATTTCTTGTGTTACATCCTGTCCATCCAGAAAGACAACTTGTCCATTATTATCGTATTTAATATCTATATCCAGATCATGGAGTATACTGCACACCTTGTCAGTATCTTTGGTATCTATATTGTTTTTTATGGCTTTTAATGCAACAGCTCTATACATCGCTCCTGTATCAATATATATAAATCCCAATTGTTTTGCAACAATTTTTGCGATTGTACTTTTTCCTGCACCTGCCGGCCCGTCTATTGCAATTTTAATGGTTGACATGCTCTTATCTACACCCCTCTATTCAATTAATAAGTATTCTATAAAAAAGTCAAAAATCCTCTTTTTTTTGCAAAAAAACTTGTTAGTTGGTACCAACTAACAAGTTTTAAACGGGTGCATTTAATTTAATATGCCCGTATCAAACTTAATTATTGATTATTTACAAGATCTGGTCTCAATTTTTTTGCATCCCTTAGATAAACATGAATTATTTCATCCAGGTTTTTATCAGTATTTAAGTGTACCATTACTCTTATGCATTTTTGCAAACTACCGGGAACATCTATTTCTGAAGCACACATTAGCGGCACGTTGGTTAATCCTAATTCCCTGGCAGCAACTGATGGAAAAGTGGCATTAATGTCTTTGGTAGTAGTAAAAAAGATACTAATCATGTCATTTATATCAATATTATTTAACATAATCATTTCTTTTAATAGCTGCTTGGTATATAAAATGATTTCTTCTTTGGTATTATTATCTACTGTTACTGCACCTCTTATAGCCCTGACAGTCATACTAAACCCCCCGCTTTCTATACAACTCTATGACCTAATCCAATGGCTATTTCATTCAAATGTAGAAGTCCTATTCCAAAAAATATAGCTACGCTAACATGATCATTATATCGTGCAATTCCAATTTTCCCGCCGACATTCAGTCCAATTGCTTTATTCATAATCTGTGACAGGGCTTCTCGTGTAGCGCCGGCAACGGCCCCTTCTTCCGCATGGGAATCATTAATTACTCCCTCCCGCTTAGCAGATACTACCGCCCTTTCAACCATTTTCATTACCGAGCTGATAAACTCTCCCCCATAGTCAACAGCAGCACTACGTATTCCTAATTTTAAGAGTTCCGCTTGTAAGTTTTTTTCTTCCTGTCTATCGACAGTCAGCGAAAGTTTTATTGCTGCACTGGCTATATCTTTACTTCCGAAATTTTTCATATGTAAACTCCTATATATAATATTTGAATATATTATATAGTAACCATGATGATGGTACAATATTATTTTAAAAAAATTCTCGTTAGTACCTGAATATTGGAATTTACTTCAATTTCTTTGTCTTTACATGGTGTAGAGATATTTTCACTAATACTCACAATTTTAACTTTAAAAGGTGATTTTATTTTTGTGCCATCTATTTCAATCAAACAATTATTTCTTGCTTTTATATTTAGTGTATCAGATTTAAATTCATATGCAGGAGTGCCATTCAATAATACCTTTATATTATTATTTGGTTCCATACCGATTAATTTTAATGATAACTCTCCTTGTTTAAATACATCATGAAGGTTATTTATATTTACTCCCTCGTATTTATCTATATCGGTAAAAAAAGTCCTTGTAGTTTCATTTACAAGACCTATTTGTGCAATTATCAAAATAAAAATACATACTAATGAAAGTAGGGCTAAGAATCTTTCAGTTTTTTTATTAATGATATTCATCGTTCCAATGGCATAAAAAAAACTCCTGATTTTTTTAAACTTCATCTTAATCCCTCCTGTAGGCACAAATTTACCAGAATGATTATTCATAGTATATTATGCACAAAGCAGGGAAAAAATACACAAGATTTACTTATCTAGCAGTAAAGCCCGGCCAGGTAGCCTGTTGAAAATGCTATTTGTAAATTAAATCCGCCTGTATATGCGTCAACATCAATAACTTCTCCTGCAAAATACAATCCTTTAACTTTTTTTGATTCCATGGTTCCAGGGTTAATTTCATCAACGTGTACACCGCCGGAAGTTACAATTGCCTCTTTGATAGGCCTGAACCTGGTGATGTGCAATGTAAGACCTTTTAACAAATTCACCAGATTTCGCCGCTCTTCTTTAGTGATTTGATTAACAGGTTTATCTCCCGGTATAGCAGATAATTTTACGGCTACAGGAATTAACTTTTGTGGGAGCAGTTCATCTAATGAATTTGAATAGTGTTTTCGTGAGTATTTTTCAAAGTCCCTTTGAATTCTTTTATCCAGTTGTTCTTGTGACAGTGCCGGTTTCAGGTCAATGATCAAACGGTATTGCTGCTTTTCAATGTCTTTCATATGTGAACTGGCACTTAATATAACCGGTCCGGACACACCAAAATGAGTAAACAGCATTTCACCAAAATCATTGTACACTTTCTTGTCACTGCTATTTAAGACAGTAATAGAAATGTTCTTTAGTGATAATCCCTGCAGTTCTTTTACCCACTCCTCATTTACTTCAAGAGGTACTAAAGAGGGCTTTAGCGGTGTAACCGTATGTCCAAGCTGTTTCGCAAAATGATAACCGTCTCCGGTAGAACCGGTCCCGGGATAAGACATTCCTCCCGTTGCAATAATTACACTCTCACCCAAGAATTTACGCCCATCTTTGAGCAGTATGCCTATAACTTGTCCATTATCTGTAAGAATTTTTATAACTTCACCATTGATGACATTTACGTTATTTATACGAAGATATTTTTCAAGAGCCTTTACTACATCGCCAGCCTTATCAGACTCCGGAAAAACCCTTCCTCCCCGCTCAATTTTTAGTTTTAATCCTAATTCCTGAAATAAATTCATCAGATCATTATTTGAAAAAGTATAAAAAGCGCTATATAAAAAATTTCCATTCACCGGAACATTCTGAATCAATCCATCGACGTCTGTATTATTCGTTATATTACATCTGCCTTTACCGGTTATAAGTAATTTTTTACCCAGTCTATTGTTCTTTTCAATTAAAGTAACGTCTAACCCTCGACTTCCGGCAGTACCCGCCGCCATCATTCCCGCAGCGCCACCGCCCACTACAATTACCCTTTTATTATTTGACAACAAATTCACTCTCTCAATCCTCCAAATGACTCATATCATTTAATAAGCTTAAAACATTTCTATCCTTACGGATTTCAATAATACTTAAGGAGGTATTACCCAGCCAAAAATGGCGATAAAAAGATAAATCCATGCCCAAAAGGGATAAAATAATAATTTTAAGAGATGCACCGTGGGAAACAATAACTATATTTTCATTTCGATGTCTATTAAGAATTGCCTGAATTCCTTTCATAACACGCTGCTGTACTTTTACAAGACTGCCTTCACCCGGAAATTCTGTAGAATGGGGTGAATTTTTCCAACGGATAAAATCATATTTTTTTAAATTAATAATCTCTTCTTTTGTTAATCCTTCCCATTCGCCAAAATGAATTTCTCTAAGTTCGGGAATTTTATTTACCGTCATATGATGAGGTTGAGCAATATATAATGCTGTTTCATAAGCGCGGCTTAAATCACTGGAATATATAGCGTCAAATTTGTACGGTTTTAATCTATCGGCAAGTTTTTTTGCCTGTTCAATTCCTTCTTCACATAATAATGTGTTTGAGGAACCTTGGAATTTATTCAGTTTATTCCACTCGGTTAAGCCGTGTCTAATCAAGAATAATTTGGACATTTTTCACCTCTAAAAATCTTCATTGTTAACACTTTCGTCAGAGTATTTTTCATATACCTGGTATTCATCCCAAATACGTTCAAGCTGTTCAAAAGTCCTGTATACTTCATTCTTTTTTCTCATACCTAAAGCCACTATAAGAGCGTTTATTACACTTAAGGGAGCTACCAGCGAATCTACAAAAGAAGCCATATCACTCCTTGCAATAATGGTGTGGTCAGCATAGGATGCAAGCGGAGATAGATAGCTATCAGTAATTGCTATGACTTTGCATTTCTGATCTTTTGCATATTGAAGTGCTTTAATGGTACGTCTGGAATACCGCGGGAAACTAATACCTATGACAACGTCGCCCGGTTTGACCCTCAATATTTGTTCAAACATTTCACTTACGCTGGTAGTATGTACTAACCGGACATTATCGAATATCAAATTAAAATAAAACCCTAGAAAACTTGCGAGCGCTGCAGAACTTCTAACTCCTAATATATAAATTTTTTCAGCCTTCAGGATGGTCTCAATTATTTCCTCAAAACCTTGTTTATCAATTTCTTCTAAAGTTAACCTGATTTTATCCATATCTGAATTCAAAACGGTAGTCAGTATATCCTGATCCCCTATTCTGTCTGAGGTGATTTCCATTCTTTGGACCGCAGTTAGTTTAGTTCTGATGAGCTCTTGCAAAGCTTTTTGAAGTTTTGGATAACCGTCATATCCCAGTTCCGTTGCAAATCTTACAACCGTTGATTCACTTACCCCAACTACACTGCCTAACCGGGCTGCCGTCATGAAAGCTGCCTTATCATAATGATTTAGTATATAATTAGCAATTAACTTTTGACCCTTACTAAATTCTGTCATGGAAGATTGAATCCTCGAAATTAAATCCTGCTTTTTTTCCATTCAGTTGTCTACCTCCAAAAAATTATTGTTTGTAGTTCAGATTATGTTTCATATATTGTAACAACCATTTTTTCATTTTTCTGAGCTAAACCAAATATTAAGTTTTTTTGTTTCAGATTTTTATTTAGAAAATCTATTAGCTTATATAATTCATCATTGCATGAAATTTCAAGGGTTGCTTTAAGTTCAAGTTTATTTTCTTCACCCATAAAGTCTGGCCTCCATACTGTTTTTATAATAAGCGAAGTTTAAAATTCAATATTTCCTTAATACAAACTTCGCGAATTTCATCGATAAATGCATTAATTTATTTTTTAACTTTTAATATTGGTTATCGATACTTTTAATATTATTATTTAATATGACAAAAATCAAGTGTTTTTATTACTTTTCATAAGATTGTACCCTTTTTGAAATACTAATATAAGTTATTACTTTTGCAGGCTGTAAAGGAAGTGAGAAATTGATTCAGATCGATGACTCCGGAAGTGGAAGCTTAATAGGCGGCACATGTATAGGGCTATATAATACTGAAACCAAACAATATTATTATGAAATCATACCAATTAAATATTATAATAAAAATAACTTTCCAAGGAAAAAATACCTGGATTATGCAATTGATATTGTAAAACATGGGTTTCAGGTACTATCAGTATCAAAAAACGATACAATTGAAGTGTGCCGGGGATATATGTTTGATAAACTGAGAAATTGGCTTAATGAAAAAAATTACAATTGGAAAAGCACACAGATAACCGGATATTTACAGGATACAATAGAAAAAACCTTTGAAGAGTATGCAATATCCCTTGGTTTTCCAAAACAATACATCAAATATACCAGGTACCCTTTCCATTTTCATAGGATCCTGCGCTGGGTCTATGCCGACTATCATAAGAGATCCAAACTTTGCAAAGTAGGGTGGAAAAGTTGGGAGAAATACGGGAAACTCCCAACGCAAGTTACTTACGAAACCATGCCTGATAAATGTTATAGCTGCCTAAAATGTGGAAAAACCTTAGAACCTTTTACCCAGGTAAAAGTTCTAAGGTATGTCAGTAACAAACCTAATACTATTTATTTACATGTAAATTGCTAATTTTAAAAGATTCAGATTAACCATCATAAGTAAAGCACATCACTAACCATGAAAGTTGTTCGTAGTTAGTGGTTCGTAGTTCGTTAAATTAGCGTTTTTTACCACGAACTAAGAACTACGAACCATTAACTAACCCATCATATCGGATGAGTTTTTTGTTCCATATTTACCATGTCGCCATCAATTTTATATTTTTGAGCTCTTCTAAATTCAAAGAATTTTGTTGCAACTTGCGGGAATAATGCATAGGACAATACGTCTTCATCCTGTTCTATAAATTCTTTAATTTCTGATCTTAATTTTTCCAGTTCAGGTTCGATTAAGTCAGCTGGCCGGCAGGTAACTGGCTGTTCATCACCAATAATCTTCTTTCTGAATTCATCAGCAATTTCAACAGGTGTTTTTCCATATTCACCTTTAACAAGTGCTTTTGACTCTTTAGAAACCATTTTGTATCTTTCACCGGCTATAACATTCAAAACAGCTTGAGTTCCAACAATCTGACTTGTAGGTGTAACAAGTGGAGGGAATCCAAAATCTTCCCTAACTTTTGGTACTTCTTTAAGCACTTCTTCAAATTTATCTTCTTTATTTTGCTGTTTGAGCTGTGAAACAAGGTTGGAAATCATTCCGCCAGGCACCTGATACAATAATGTATTTATATCTACACTCATCACCTTTGGATCTAATAATCCGCTTGCAATGTATTTTTCACGTAAAGGTCTGAAATACTCAGCGATTTCACTTAATAACCCCAAATCCAGGCCTGTGTCGTATTGAGTTCCTTGTAAAGTTGCTACCAATGGTTCTGTTGGTGGCTGAGAAGTACCCAGGGCCAGTGAGGAAATAGCCGTATCAACAACGTCAACTCCTGCTTCAATTGCCTTCAAATAGGTCATAGAAGCTACACCGCTGGTATAATGAGTATGCAATTGAATCGGAATCTTAACCGCAGCTTTCATAGCTTTTACTAAATCATAGGCTACATAAGGAGTTAAAAGTCCGGCCATATCTTTTATACAAATGGAATCAGCACCATTATCTTCTAATTGTTTTGCCATTTTTACAAAGGACTCAATATTGTGTACAGGGCTTATGGTGTAACAAACAGTAGCCTGCACATGTCCACCCTCTTTTTTACAAGCATTGATAGCAGTTTGAAGGTTTCTTATATCATTTAATGCATCGAAAATTCTTAATATATCAATACCGTTGGCGATAGATTTTTGAACAAAATATTCCACTACATCGTCTGCATAATGCTTATATCCGAGAATATTTTGACCTCTGAAAAGCATCTGCAATTTGGTATTTTTTGCTTCTTTTCTAATTTTTCTTAATCTTTCCCATGGGTCTTCATTTAAAAATCTTAAGCAGGCATCAAAAGTTGCTCCGCCCCAGGCCTCAAGCGAATGGTATCCAACTTTATCCAGTTTACTTACAATGGGCAGCATTTCATCAGTCGTCATTCTTGTAGCGATAAGTGACTGATGGGCATCCCTTAACACGGTTTCTGTTATCTTAACCTTAGGCATAATCGTCCTCCTTTTTTAGTTCGAAGTTCGGAGCTTGAAGTTCGGAGATAACACCCCTAATTAATATTTATAAACTCAAGCTCTGAAATTCAAACTAGTTTTATTCTGTGCATTTATAGTTATTCATGCCGCTATGCGGCATATAAAATATTTATTTTGCATACAATGCCAAAAATACGCCTGCTGCAACAGCAGAACCGATAACCCCTGCAACATTCGGGCCCATTGCATGCATCAGCAGGAAGTTTGCAGGATTCTCCTTTTGTCCGACAACCTGTGAAACCCTGGCAGCCATCGGCACTGCTGATACACCGGCAGAACCAATGAGAGGATTCACTTTTCCTCCGGTAACTTTGCACATGATTTTCCCCAAAATTACTCCGCCCGCGGTACTCATCGAGAACGCCAACAGGCCTAACACTATTATTCCCAGTGTTTGTGGCTTTAAAAAGGTTTCTGCGTTTGCAGTGGCTCCTACCGTGGTGCCGAGGAAAATGGTAATGATGTTGATTAACTCATTTTGTGCTGTTTTATTGAGTCTATCCACTACGCCGCATTCTTTAAATAAGTTACCCAGCATTAACATTCCTACAAGTGCTGCCGCATCGGGCAATATGAGTGAAACAACAACTGTTACAACGATTGGAAATACTATCTTTTCGATTTTGCTAACAGGACGTAATTGTTCCATGACAATCATTCGTTCTTTTTTCGTAGTCAACGCTTTCATGATTGGCGGTTGTATGATTGGCACAAGCGCCATGTAGGAATAGGCTGCTACGGCAATTGCTCCAAGCAGATGAGGGGCTAGGGTCTTTGTTACAAAGATAGCTGTCGGGCCGTCGGCACCGCCGATGATTCCGATGGATGAAGCTTCTGCTACGTTGAATCCCAGTAATATTGCACCTATAAATGTAGTAAATATCCCTAGCTGGGCAGCTGCACCTAAAAGCAAGCTCTTAGGATTTGCAATCAACGGACCGAAGTCGGTCATGGCTCCAACACCTAAAAATATCAACGGTGGATAAATTCCCAGTTTAACTCCCAAATAGAGCAGGTCTAACAAGCCGCCCTCATTTGCAATTCTTTGTATATCCAGCTGCTTTCCCTGAAAAAGCTCCATATGGATGAGGCCTGCATTAGGTAAGTTTGCAAGCAGCATACCGAAAGCAATTGGTAAAAGCAGCAGCGGCTCGAATTTTTTGCCAATCGCCAGATATATCAATATTCCCGATATACAGAGCATGATTAAAGTAGGAAGAGTTACTTCATTTAGAGCAGTTTTATCTAAAAATTTTACAATTGCTTGTGAAAACAGATCCAAGTCTTATCCCTCCATTTCAGCAGGTAATATTCCTGTGCTTTAACCAATTGCAACAAGAACATCCCCGCTATTTACTGAAGCCCCCTTAGCAACGTTTACAGCTAAAACTTTTCCAGATTTAGGTGCCATAATTTCATTTTCCATCTTCATTGCTTCAAGGATACATACTACATCGCCTTCTTTTACAGTATCCCCTTCTTTTACATTTACGGCCATAATGGTCCCCGGCATTGGAGCGGTGATGCTGGTGGCAGATGCCGGTACGGCAGCCGGAGCAGCTTTAGGAGCCGGCGCAGCCGGAGCGGGAGCAGCCTTTGGAGCAGTTGCCGGGACAGCTGCAGGCCTGCTGACCGGTGCAGCAACAGGTGCACCATCTCTTATTTCTTCAACTTCTACCTCGTAAGATTTTCCATTTACGTTTATTATAAATTTCCTCATGTTTAACATCCTCCTGACTTATTGAATTTTTTAAAATTTATAGTCTGCTTTCTAATTGTTCTTTTCTGCTTACCGTATTCCATATGGGAGAAGTTTGTTCTATTCTCCTGAAGGATTTAATATTTAGGTTGTAAGTAGATTGATTAAGACTTGACGCTACTGCAGCAGTTAGGACTGCAATTAATTCGTCTTCATCTAACTCATCAAGCTCTTCCGTAGATACAGCTGGTTGCTGTATGACTTCTTGTTTTACTTCCGGCTTTTCCACTGTAACCGGAGCTTTTACCTCTGGCTTGTAAAAGACAATTCTCATACCTTCTAATAGTATCCAGAGGAGAATCAGCACCGAAAACACCGTACCCATACCAATTACAGTGACCGCCAGGCCTTCGTTTAAATGTTCCAACTAAATCACCCCGCTCTGATTTTATTTAACCACCCTGACCTGCCTTTAAAAGGCTGTAGATATTGACAAAAGAACCTGTGCAGTGGTTTTACTCCCCACTGTCCACTCCCTACTTTTATACAGGGATATTTCCATGCTTTTTAGCCGGCCTGTTTTCCCTTTTGCTTGCCAGCATTTCCAACGCACTGATAATTCTTGGCCTTGTGGAATCGGGTTCAATGACGTCATCGATATAGCCTCTTGCAGCAGCTACATATGGGTTGGCGAATTTATTTCTATATTCCTCAATTTTTTCATTTCTGGCAGCAACAGGGTCAGCTGCATTTGCAATCTCTTTTCTGAAGATGATGTTAGCTGCTCCTTCTGGACCCATTACGGCAATTTCTGCTGTAGGCCATGCAAATACCATGTCGGCTCCTAAGTGCTTGCTGCTCATTGCAATGTAAGCCCCGCCATAGGCTTTTCTTATAATTACATTAATCTTTGGAACCGTGGCTTCCGAATAGGCATAGAGAAGCTTTGCACCATGCCGGATGATGCCGGAGTGTTCCTGGGAAACCCCTGGCAGATACCCTGGCACATCGGTAAAGGTCAATATTGGAATGTTAAAGCAATCACAGAACCTGATAAACCGGGCAGCTTTGTCCGAGGAATTTACATCTAATGCTCCAGCCAGGACTTTAGGCTGATTTGCAATAATTCCTACGGTTCTGCCATTCATTCTTGCAAAACCAACAATAATATTTTGTGCAAAATGAGGATGCACTTCAAAGAAATCACCGTTGTCAACGATTTCTGCAATAACCTCTTTCATGTCATAAGGTTTATTTGCATCATCGGGAACTATAGCAGTTAATTTATCGGATATCCGGTTCAAATCGTCATTGGTTTCATAAACCGGAGCGTCTGACAGGTTGTTGGACGGCAGGTAACTGAGCAGCAATTTAACCTGCTCAATGCATTCTTTATCATCAGCACTTACAAAGTGAGCAACACCGCTCTTACTATTGTGCGCCATCGCTCCACCCAATTGTTCAAAACTGACATCTTCACCGGTTACGGCTTTAATAACCTGAGGACCGGTAATAAACATCTGGCTGGTCTTGTCTACCATAAATACAAAGTCGGTAATTGCCGGAGAATAAACTGCGCCGCCGGCACACGGTCCCATAATAACGGATATCTGAGGAATTACTCCCGAGGCGATGGTGTTGCGATAGAATATTTCCCCAAACCCGCTTAACGCATCAATACCCTCTTGAATTCTGGCACCGCCGGAATCGTTAATGCCAACAATGGGTGCTCCCATTTTCATTGCCATATCCATCACTTTACAAATCTTTTTGGCATGCATTTCTCCCAAAGACCCGCCGATGACAGTAAAATCCTGGGCATAGACATAGACCAGTCGTCCATCTACCGTACCATAGCCGGTAACAACCCCTTCCCCGGGAGCTTCAGTAGCAGGCATATCAAACTCTGTGCCTCTGTGTTTTACAAAGGCATCAATTTCAATAAAGCTTCCTTCATCCATAAGCAAATTAATTCTTTCTCTAGCCGTTAATTTGCCGGATTCATGCTGCTTTTTAACTTTGTCAGCACCGCCGCCCTGCTCAATAACACTTCTGCGGTGCTGCAAGTCGTTAAGTTTGTCAATTGTACTCATTACTAACCCTCCAGACTGTAAAATTATTGCTATGTATTTGTGCTCAAAATATTTATATGGATTTTTATATAAATGAACAATATATTTTGTTCATGTTTCACAGCTATTTAATAGTAACTGCGAATCATAGGCTTGTACTTTAATTAAATTCTGAGCACTGTTAAGCTGTATATACATAATAGTATAATACAACATTGTTACAAAATAAACAAACAGAAAAACATAACAAATTTCCCCATTTTCTTGTATTCGACATAAATATCTTTTTTTCCTGCTAAAAAATAAAAAAATTTTAAATATATTTTTCTAAGAATATAGCCCAGGATGTTAAACCTGGGCTCTGTATTATTTCACAAGGTCCTCAACAAATTTTGGAAGAGCAAATACAGATTTATGTATTCTACCAGAATAATATTTAGTATCTAACTCAGGTATTTTACCTGTATCAACTTCTAATGGATCATATTTTTTAGAACCGAGAGTAAAACTCCATAACCCACTTGGATAGGTAGGAATGGAACAGAGATATAAACGTGTTATTGGAAAGACTGATTTTATATCTTTAAAGACTCTCGAAATTAAGTCATTATTATAAAATGGAGATTCCGTTTGTGCAACAAAAATTCCATCTTCTTTTAAAGCTTCAAAGATACTCTTATAAAAATCCAAGGCGAAAAGTCCTACCGCAGGTCCTACAGGATCTGTTGAATCAACAGTAATTAGATCAAATTCATTTTTATGTTCCTGCACGTATTTTATGCCATCAGTAATGACAACTTCTACTCTGCTATCTTCTAAAGCACAGCTTATCTCAGGAAGATATTTTTTACTTACTTCTACCACTGAACCGTCAATTTCTACAAGTACAGCCTTTTCTATAGTTGGATGCTTTAAAATCTCTCTTATTGCTCCTCCATCGCCTCCACCTACTACCAGAACCTTCTTAGGATTTGGATGGGTAAAAAGAGGTATATGGGTAATCATTTCATGGTAAACAAATTCATCTTTTATTGTAGTCTGAACAGTCCCATCTAAAACAAGCATTCTTCCAAATTGTTCAGTTTCAATTAGTGCTAAATCCTGGTAGTCTGTCTTTTCAGTATGATAAGTTTTGCTAACCTTACAGGTAATCCCCACATTGGGAGTTTGTTTTTCTGTGTACCATAACTCCATTTTATTGTCACTCCTTTAAAATTTTATCCGTTAGTGATTATATCAGATAAACTCGAAAAATGGAACATTTTAACCCAAGAAACTCTCTGAAATTTTAGTGTTTCATTCAGTATATTATTTTTTTGACATTCTTTTTTTTATACGTTATTTAACCTAAAATATATCAAATCTTTTTTAAAAAATTTACTTCAACATCTTTTAAATGTCTCCATTTCCCTAGGGGTAAATTCCCTAAATGGAGGTTTCCAATTGCAATTCTTTTTAGTTTTATAACAGGATGTCCAATTTTTTCGCACATCTTTCTTACCTGGCGGTTTTTTCCCTCATGAATGACTATTTTTAATTCACAACTTCCTTTCATAATTTTAATAATTTCAATCTTTGCCGGAGCGGTGAGATAATCATCAATATATAACCCTTCCCTGAATCTTTGTAATTCATCTTTAGCAGGTATTCCTTTTACCGTTGCAATATAAACTTTTTCAATATTGTGCTTGGGATGTGTGAGCTTGTAGGTAAGTTCCCCATCATTCGTCAGTAATAACAGTCCTTCAGTATCATAATCCAATCTACCTACCGGATATAATCTCATTTTAATATCATTTTTTATTAAATCCATAACAGTAGGCCTATTAAACTGATCTGAAACAGTGGTTACATAACCCACAGGTTTATTAAGCATAATATAAATATGATTTGCCGAAATTTCTATGCGTTTTCCATCTATTTCAACGATATCAGTTTTTATATTTATCTTCTCGCCTAATGTCTGTATAATTTGATTGTTGACTTTTACCCTGCCCTCAAGAATGATTTCTTCTGCCTTTCTACGTGAAGCAAAACCCGAAAGGGCTATGAATTTTTGCAGCCGCATCACATTATCTTCTTCCATATTACTCCCTCACTTTCATTAGTATATTATAACAAAAAAACAGCCGGAACATCCGACTGTTTTCAGGTTTAATCAAATAAATTTTTTAATATTAGATCCTTGTTAGCAAACATCATCATCCAGTTTTTTGCTATTTTTTCAAAAGACAGCTTCCAATCTCTTCGTTCTACATTATCAATGGATATTAAGGGAATACTTGCACATTTGGTTTCTTCTAAATAAATATCAATTTTCCCCACTTTTTGTCCATAGTTTACCGGAGCAGTTACGGAGTCAGGAACTTCATATTTTATTTCAATCTTATCCTTTTCTCCTTCTATTAGCGGGAGAGATACTGTCGATGAGGCAACAAGAGAAATCTTATCTTTTTTTCCGCCTAACACGGGGAGAGTTTTCATCAAATCTCCTTCTTCACAAATTGTCTGTAATTTATATTTGTTAAATGCATAATCCAGCATTTTCTTGTGGTCTTCCCAATCATTTGGTGCATTTAGCGTTACTGCAACAACCTGCCACCCATTTCTCGTGGCAGAAGAAACAAGACACCTGCCGGTTTTTTTTGTGTATCCCGTTTTAACACCATCACAACCTTCATACGTTTTTAATAATTTATTGTGATTTTCCAATAACCTATCCCATTTATGGCCTTCCCAGGGAATTTTCTTTTTTTCAGTTTTTACTATTTCGGCAAACTTTTTATTTTTCAAAGCGTACCTGGTTATCAACGCAAGGTCATAGGCAGTAGTGTAGTGACCATCTTCATCCAAGCCATTGGGGTTTTTAAAACTTGTATGAATAGCCCCGATATCTTTTGCTTTTTGGGTCATCATCTTTGCAAATTCTTCCACCGAGCCCCCAATATGCTCAGCTATCGCGATTGCAGCATCGTTTCCCGAACTTAACATTAAGCCATATATTAAATCTTCAAGCCTTTGTTTTTCTCCCTCTTCCAACCAAATAGAAGAACCTTCTACATGAGCTGCTTTAGCGCTTGTTTTAACGATATCGTCCAAATTGCCCTTTTCCAAGGCAACAATAGCAGTCATTATTTTTGTAGTGCTGGCCATCGAACGCTTTTGGTGAGCATTTTTCTCATATATTACTCTTCCGGTTACAGTATCCATAACAACCGCTGAAGCAGCAGATACATCAATCGTTCCAGCAAAAACAGGATAACAAGTCCATGGTGTAATCATTAAAATTATTATAAATAGCGCAATTATTTTTTTCAAAAAAAATCACCTGCCCATTTATGTAGTTTACCATACATATATAATGTATATGAGCAGGTGACCATTTTATGCGTATTTTATCCAATATTTATTCATTTTCAACTTCAGTAGTAATGTTTTTTTCTCCATCAGCTTTTTCAATTTTCTTTTTAATGCTTACTTTTTTTCTAACAGTTTCATTGATTTTTTCAATCAACTCAGGAACAAGGTCAAGTATCTTATCCACTGAGGAATTAGTATTTACAGGGAGTAATTTTATCTGTCCCTGCCCTACTACCATAAAAGCGACAGGTTGAATTGTAACACCTGCTCCACTACCTCCACCAAAAGCAAGTTTAGGAGAGGTTTCTTTTTCATCACTTTTTTCTCTTGATACCCTCCCGAACTCAGAACCACCAGCAGCAAAACCAAAGGATACTCTTGAAATGGGTATTATGACTGTTCCATCAGGAGCTTCTACTGCATCTCCTACTATCGTATTTACGTCTACCATATCCTTGATGCTTTGCATTGCTGTTGCCATTAACCCTTGTATTGGATGTTCAGACATTTTGTCACCGCCTTAAATATTATTTTATTTTTATAATTAACCAACTTTAAAGTTAAATATTTATATATTTACTGATAATGATTTTACATGGCAGATAAAGTCAATAAGTTTACAGTTCACGGTTCACAGTTCACGGTTCACAGTAAAGGCTATTAAATCGTTTGCTACTGTGAACTGTGAACTGTGAACTATAAACTGTGAACTATGAACTATATAGTTTTAAAGTTGGTTAATTCATCGATAACTACATTAATTTATTTATTATTTATAATTTTAATATTGGTTATCGATATTTTAATTAAAAAATTTAATACTTTAGTTTTAGCTTACACTTAATTCACTGGAAGATGCTTTCTTAACCAGGCATACTTTAAAAAGAGAAAATAAAAATATAAGAAATACAATAATAATATGTACAACTCTTATAGTAAATATACAATAGAACTTTACATGAAATTTAATTTCATTAAAAACAGGGCTTATTTTTATATCAGTATTTTTTAATATTGAATGGTTTCCAACTATTGACAGAATACTGTAACTTGCTCCCCAGATCAGCCCACTTGCAATCCCGGTTAATGCTGCATCACCTAATCCAAATTCCAAATGAAATATAAAATCGTTGCATACTATTCTTTTTCTTAAGTAATTACGAACTGAAGTTAAAATATCTTTATATGTATAATAGGTTGTATATGTTTTCTCAAGCATATCCTTTAGTTTTGAAAAACTGATAAAAGATTTTTCTTTTTCGTAAACAGTTTTATCATCCTTTACCTTATATTTTTTTGAAAACTTCATTCCTAAAAAACCTTTTTTTTCACTGATATCAATAAAAGGCATATCAAGTTTTATTAAATTTTTAATAATTGAAAAGGTTAAAATAGCTCTATCATTATCGCCCGTTCGTAAATACTCAATACTAATATTTATTTTAATAAACAATAAAATAATAAGTAAAATACAGATAATTACAAGGAAAATCATAGAAAGCACCTCATCTAGGTATTATTACCACAAATAAGTATAAAATACCAGTGAATGAAATTTATTTGCAGTGCTAGCTAAATGTGTAAAATTTCATTCTTTTTCCAGTATTGTAAGCTCATCCAAACCATGCATTTGCGGCAGCTCTTCCAATGACCTTAATCCAAAACAGCGAAGAAATTCCCGGGTGGTTCTATATAAAATAGGTTTTCCAGGTGCATCCAGCCTTCCTTTTTCTTCTATTAATCCTCTATCCAGTAATCGATTTAAAGCACTGTCACAATTTACGCCCCGGATTTGTTCAATATCACTCCTGGTGACAGGTTGATTATATGCAATTATCGCAAGTGTTTCTAAAGCAGCGTTGGATAAACCCTGTTTATGCTTTGGTTCGACAAGTTTTCGGATATATTCATAATATTCCGGTCTGGTGCATAATTGGTAGCAATTATCTATCTCAATAATTTGAATTCCACGTCTCTCATAACTATAATAATCCATCATCCTATTCATGATGGAACGTAAAGTATTTTTATCTATCTGCAAAATATCGGAAAGCTTCTCTATATGTACGGCATCTCCGGAAGCAAAAAGGATACCTTCGATGATTGATTCTATTTCTTTAATATCCATCTACCTCACCGTTCTTTGTTTGAATGATAAATATAAATGCAAGTGTTTTCCCCAATTTTTCTTTGTTCTGCAATTATCTTATTTAATTTGATTAATTCAAGTACTGCAAGAAAACTTGCTACAATTTCTGCTCTGGACCGCAGATTTTTAAAGATATCCAGAAAGCGTATTTCTTTTTTTTTAGATAGCAAGTTTAATATTTCTTTTACTTTTGCACTTACAGATACTTTTTCCCTGCCAACAATTTTTTCAAAAGTTTTTTGAGAAGGAGGGTTAATCCTATTATTCCTTAAAAGGATCTTGTTAAAGGCTGCTACCAAATCATTGACAGATAAATGAATGAGATTATAATTTTCCTCGGAAATTTCAATTTCATCAGCATTTTTAAAAAAAATATTCTTATACTTATTTTCCCTTTCTTCAAGAAATACAGATAATTCCTTATATCTCTTATATTCCACCAATTTCTCTATTAGCTCCTGTCGTGGGTCACCATCCTCTTCTTCGGTATCTTTATATTGCGGTAAAAGCATTTTTGATTTGATATACAGCAATTGTGCAGCTAATACAAGAAATTCACTGGATACTTCAAGGTCAATTCCTGACATATGATTTAAATACTCTAAATACTGATCAGTAATTTCAGCAATAGGAATATCGTATATGCTTACCTTATTCTTTTCTATTAAATGCATAAGTAAATCCAGAGGTCCTTCAAACATTTCTAACTTAAAAGATAACTTGTTCATAATATTATCCTTCGTTGTTTATTGGTATGTTATAACGAGCAAAACCGAAGATTTTGATATTTTCTAAATCGGTAATATCTTTATAATACTCAGCATAATGCTTAGTACTATTTTAAATAAGAAGCTTAAAACAGGACTTAACATGCCTGAAAATAACAATAACAGCAATATAACTTGTCCATAGCTTTCATACTGTAATATATTATAATACCATTTTGGCGGTAAAAGTGAAATAAATATTTTTGAACCATCCAGTGGTGGAATGGGTATCAGGTTAAAAATGGCCAAGCCTATATTATATACCAGAATATAAAATAGAATTTGCCCAAAATAACTGGTGTAACCAGAATAATATGAATATGCCAATATATTTAGATTCAGTATTTTACTTATAACCAGCGCCAAAAATGCCAGAATCATATTTGCTAATGGCCCTGCCAACCCCACAAGTGCAGTACCATTTTTCTTATTATCAAAATATGCTGGGTTTATAGGAACGGGTTTGGCCCACCCATACCTAAGAAACAGCAGTGCTATTGTTCCCAAAGGATCCAGATGCTTTAAAGGATTTAACGTCAGTCTCCCATAATATCTGGGAGTAGGATCACCTAATCTATCTGCCATGTATCCATGAGCAAATTCATGAAAAGTAATTGCTAATAATAAAGCCGGAATACTTAACAATAACTCTAGCGGGTCAATTCCTCTGATCAAAAAATCACATCCTGTCTTTTTCATAGATTACATTTAATTTACAGATAATTTTAAATCTATGTATATTATAGTATTTATAAACTATTGTGTCCATATTTTGTTATTAAAAAACAAAATTATGTTGGACAAAGGTGCATTGTTCCACGTACTTTACATTGTCTATTTTAGTTCACAGTTCACGGTTCACAGGATTTTCTTGGCTAATTTCTGTGAACTGAGAACTGTGAACCGTGAACAAAATAACAATAATGTAACATACTTAGTGTTATATATATAGTAAAAATAGTAAAAAAGCACGGTACTCCGTGCTTTTTATAAATACGCTTAATCTAGTATATCATTTTGAACGATATCTTCATAGGTTTCCCTTTTTACAATCAATTTCGCTTTACCATCATGAACCATGACAACAGGAGGACGGGGGATTCTATTATAATTGCTTGCCATTGAGTAGTTATAGGCTCCCGTTGCCAGTACTGCCAAATAATCTCCCGGTTTTATTGGGGGCATCATGATATCTTTGATTAATAAATCTCCTGATTCGCAACATTTTCCAGCAATCGTTACCGGTTCAACTTTTTCTGCAGTAGGATTATTTGCCAGTACAGCATCATATGGGGATTGATAAAGTATATATCTTGGATTATCTGCCATACCGCCATCAACAGAAACATATTTTCTAACGTTAGGTATCCGTTTAACTGCACCTACCGTGTACACAGTAATTCCTGCCGGGCCTACAATGGATCTTCCGGGTTCCATGAGAATAAAAGGTAATTGTACGCCTCTTTCCCGGGCGACTTGTTTTACCACCTTGGAAACCGCTTCAATATAACTATCATATTCAATAGGGTCATGTTCGGGAATATATTTGATGCCATACCCCCCACCAAGGTTTAATTCTTTAATCTCCAACCCAAACTTATCTTTTAAGTCTCCAATAAAATTCATCATAACCTTAGCAGCCAGTTCAAAGGGTGCAAGATCAAATATCTGTGAGCCGATGTGGCAATGCAGTCCTATTACTTCAACATTAGCAAGGCGAAGAGCATGTTCCACTATGTCTAATGCCTCACCTGTTTCAAGGGCAACACCAAATTTAGAATCAATCTGTCCTGTCCGAATAAAATCATGCGTATGTGCATCGATACCAGGTTTGATTCTAAATAGAATTTTTACTTTCTTATTCATTTTTGCTGCTATTTCATTTAAAATTTCCAGCTCAAACGTATTGTCTACAACAATTCTGCCAACGTTATTTTCAACTGCCAACTGCAATTCATCATAGGTTTTGTTATTCCCGTGGAAATAAATTTTTTCGACAGGAAATTTAGCTTTCAATGCGGTATATAGTTCTCCGCCAGAGACGACATCCAGTCCCAAACCCTCTTGTTCTGCAATCTTGCACATGTAGAGGGTACAAAATGCTTTGCTTGCATACAGCACAAGTCCGTTTCCATCATAATATTTATCCATCGAATTTTTGTATATTTTGCAATATTTTCTGATTAATCCCTCGTCCATGATATATAATGGAGTACCATATTCCTTTGCAAGTTCAACTGCATCACAGCCTCCAATTTCAAGATGATTCAATTTATTTACTTTTAAACATTCAGATACAAACATGTTTACACCGCCTTATAGGAAATATTTATGAAATTTTAACATACTTTTTTGCAAGTGTCAAGTTTGCTAACTGCAGAAAGGCTCCCTCAAGATAAACCTTAAGGAAGCCTTTCTGAATTTTAACGATTATTTTCTTGCATTTAACCAATGTTTTACTAATTTAATAAAAACCTTGTCAACTGATACTTTTTCAACTGCTTCCGAAGTAATGACGTCAACTTTCCCAACCTCTTCTCCACCTGCAGAAAATACAATCTCTCCTACCTTCTGGCCTTTTTCAACGGGAGCATGTAAGTTATCAGCAATATTTACCTTTTTATCAATATTACCTTGCTGGCCTTTTTTGATTAGTGCATTAAAGTCCGAAGCAGCAACTAGATTTACCTTATTTGTTATTCCCTTCAATACATCCAATTCACCAACAAGTTCTCCTTTTTTTGCACCACTAACAATAGAATAGTTTGCAAAACCATAATCAAGAAGCTTGGTAGCAGCGTTAAACCTTTCTTTGGTATTTGGAGCTGCCATAATTACAGCGATTAATTGCATACCATCTCTTTTGGCAGAGGCAGACAGACAATATAACGCCTTACCGGTGGAACCGGTTTTGATTCCGTTTGCTCCTGGATAAAATCTTATAAGTTTATTTGTATTAGCCAAACCAAATTTTCCATCTCTTAGTGAATCTATCCATATGGTCAAGTAATCATGAATTTTGGGATGCTTTAAAAGTTCTCTTGACATCAGCGCTATGTCATATGCACTGGTATAATGATTATCCGCATCAAGTCCATTACAATTGACAAAATTAGTATCATTCATTCCCAACTCTTTGGCCTTGTCATTCATGGCTTTCACAAAAGCTTCTTCACTTCCATAAATATGTTCAGCCATTGCAACTGAAGCATCATTTCCCGAAGCTACTGCAATAGCTTTCAACATATCATGAACAGACATTTGCTCCCCTGGTTCAAGGTAGATCTGGGAACCTCCCATACTAGCTGCATACTCACTGGATGCAACCATATCATCAAAGGAAATCTTTCCATTATCAATAGCTTCCATGATAAGAAGCATTGTCATTACTTTAGTAACACTAGCTGGCGGTAATTTTTCATGACTATTTTGTTCATATAAGATTTTTCCGGTAGATGCCTCCATTAAAACTGCTGATTTGGCCTGTATGTTCAGGTCATTGGCAGGTTCAGCTTTTGCAAATGCTGAATAGTTAAAAAGTAATAATATAACACAAACCAAAGAAATTAGTTTAAATAATCTTTTCATAATCATAACCTCCTGGTTTTTTCCTTAGTTTATGTTATGCAGTAATATTTCATCTTATTCGCAAACTTGGATTAATCTTTTAAAAGATAAGCTGCCATCTTTATTTTATTAATTTAACGCGTTGTGCTAACTTAAATATGATTCCAAGAACTAAGCTAATTTAAAATTTTTGCATTCCATTTTTATCTACAACGCCGTAAATTAAATTATTTGCCTGTACAGGTTCACCGGTAATGCGATAGGCAGTTAAAATCAAACCGGCTATCTCGTTTATTTTTGATTCATTATTTGTATAAATAGTTGCCAGTGTTTCATTTTTCGCAACATTATCTCCCAATTTTTTGTTTAAGACGATTCCTGCACTTAAATCTATAGAACTCTCTTTGGTAACTCGTCCGGCGCCACTAACCAAACTTGCAATTCCTATTTTTTCGCTGTCAATATGGGATATATAACCTTCAGTTGCAGAATGAACATCAACTATATATTTTGCTTGAGGAAATAGATTGTAATTATTTATTACAGCTTTTTCTCCCCCCTGGCTTTCTATCAATTGTGATAATTTTTGAAGTGCCTCCCCGGATTGAAGTTTTTCATTTAAAATTACTTTACCTTCTTCTACGGAATGTACTTTTTTGCTTAATATCAACATATAAGCCCCCAGGGTAAGGCACAAGTCTGTAAGATCCTGTGGACCTGCGCCTTTGAGTGTATCTATGGCTTCCATTACTTCAAGGGAATTGCCTGCAGCATAACCTAGTGGCTGGTCCATGTCACTAATCACTGCAATAACATCTTTGCCAACTCCCATACCTATTTCAACCATTTCCCGGGCCAATTCAAAAGCCGTGTCAACATCTTTCATAAAAGCTCCGCTGCCGGTTTTAACATCTAGCAGGATTGCATCCGAGCCTGCAGCAATTTTTTTGCTCATTATACTGCTGGCAATAAGGGGTATATTATTTACTGTTGCAGTTACATCCCTTAATGCGTAAATTTTTTTATCTGCAGGTACCAGATTTCCCGTTTGGCCAACTATCGCAATACCCACTTTGTTCACACAATCTATAAACTTTTTCTGGTCTATTTGAGTATTAAAACCGGGAATTGATTCTAATTTATCTATCGTACCACCTGTATGTCCCAATCCTCTTCCCGACATTTTGGCCACGGGAACACCAGCAGAAGCAACCAATGGACCTAAAACAAGGGTAGTTTTATCTCCTACTCCCCCTGTACTGTGCTTATCTACCTTTATACCAGAAATATTGGATAAATCCAATATTTCCCCTGATTCAACCATAGACATTGTTAAATCTACTATTTCTCTTTTACTCATTCCTTTCAAAAAAATTGCCATGAGCAAAGCTGATATTTGATAATCAGGAATAGTCCCATTTGTGTAGCCTTTTACCCAAAATTCAATCTCGTCACCGGTAAGTTCCATCCCATCTCTTTTTTTAGCAATAATATCGTACATTCTCATCCCGGTTACCCTCCTGTAATTCAAAAAATTTCCTGCTAAAACGGACTTTTTTGTGGTTTCGGTTTTACTCCCCACTCCCCACTATCCACCCCCCACTATTTTCATATTATTAATACAAAAAGGGCCCTATTAAGCCCTTGGATGTGTTTTCTTATATACCTCTTTTATTTTATTTTTTGTTAGCTGGGCATAAATTTGTGTTGAAGATATATCTGAATGCCCTAACATTTCTTGTATTGATTTCAAATCTGCCCCATTTTCTAAAAGATGTGCAGCAAAAGAATGCCGAAGTGTATGGGGAGTGATTTCTTTATTTATTTTTGCTTGATTCTTATATAGCTTTATAATTTTCCAGAATCCCTGACGCGTTAATCTTCGACCATTGCAGTTTACAAAAAGAGCTTTTTCATTGGGATTCTGTATCATCATGGGTCTTGCTTTATTTATGTAATCTTCCAGAGCACTAACTGCAATAGTACCTAATGGGATAATTCTCTCTTTATTTCCCTTGTTACATTTAATAAATCCCATTTCAAGATTAATATCTTCCAGATCCAGATATATTAATTCAGAAACACGGATACCAGTAGCATATAACAGTTCCAACATTGCTTTATCTCTATAACCTTTAAGATCAACACATTTAGGTTGTTCTAACAGTAGTTCAACTTCTTGTGTAGATAAAATTTGAGGAAGTTTTTTTTCAACTTTAGGAGATTCAAGGTTTTGTGTTGGGTCTTGTTCAACGATATTAATTTTATTTAAATACTGGTAAAAAGAACGAATTGAAGCAAGATTTCTTGAAATTGTAGAAGTAGCTCTTCCCTTTTTTTGCAGATACAAAAGGTATGTAATAACCGCAGTTTTATTTACACCTGCAATGTTTGAGATATTCATTTCTTTTAAGTAGGATATGTACTGTTGTACATCTCTCCGATAAGATTGTAGGGTATTGTCCGATAACCCTTTCTCATTCTCAAGAAAATCAACAAATTTTTGAACAAGAACTTCCATTTTCAACGATCTCCTTCACAATTTAGTTGATAGCGATGTTTCAATTAAATATATTTTACAGAAAAATTTAACATTTGTACATAGTATTCTTCAAATTTTTCTAAATTCCTGCATAAAATTACATTTTTTTAACATAAGCGATAAAGTATTAATCCAATAAGTATTTTAAAATATTTTAATTACTTTCGTTAAATTATTATTGACATAGTTTATTAAGCTTATACAATTAATTCCAAAATCATATAAAAGTTACTGTAATTGATTTAATAAAAACAGGCGTTATATATGCTTCAATAATACTACCGATTGTTAAAAGTAAAAATATTAATAGGACAAGTGTACTATACGATAAAAATTGTGTTTTGATATCTTCTCTTCTATATTTTATTTTTGTTTTGTTTCTTATCATAGAAAGAGAAAAATTGATGCAAATAATTCCCAAAACAATATAACACGGAATTATAATCAAACTTTGAGGCAATATACCAAGGAATGTAAACAGTACGCCTTTAAAACTGAGACATTTAATTAAGAAACCAACTGTAAAGCCTATCATGAACCCTTTTATACCTATTATAATTAAAATAAGGGGAATTCCAATTACAGTAATACCCAGTATCCACAACAATGCTAATGTTTTAATATTGTTGAAAATGGACAGTTTAAACAGCTCTGAAGCATTAACGTTCTGTGTATTAACAATATAAAAAAATTCCTGGATATATGAAAAGAGTTCTTCTACCTGTGAATTACTCAGTGCATTAACAGTAAAAGCTCCTGTAGCTATACCAATTGTAAATGATAAAATTGTAATAATATATAACATTAAATTTTTCATAAAGTGGTTTTTTATCACATCATTCAGAGTCCTCGTCAAGCTCTATCCCCTCCAGTGCTTTCATAGAAATTCTATGCGTAGAGGAGGAGAAAAATTACATAATTTTAAATAAAATAGGTACAACGTTCTTTCCATCATATTTGTCTTGCACAATAAATTAATTTAAATATTTAATGCAAGAGTAGCTGCTGCACCAACCGCTTTAAAAAAATCAGGGTCCTGGTTTATTCCTTTTCCCATCGTTTTGACAGAAACATTCCTTCGTTCAAGGATATCCAGCGTTTGTTCCTTGACATACTTAATCCGGTGCTTTTTATCTATACCATTATCTATTATTTGCCTGGTGATGATATTCCTTTTTTCTTCTTGTAAAATCGGAATACCTATAAAGGCAGAAGAATACGATATTTTACTTAAAATGGTTAGAGTATGATGGCTGATGCCCTTATGACGTTCTCTGCTGTCAGCAAAGCTTATTCTTGGAATAATAATAGGAACACCTTTCAATGTATTTACTGCATCGATAATATGACCTTCTTCAATACCTGAAAATCCTAACATGGTACCTGTACCAACTACCCCCGGTCCGGGCGCAATAACAGCCATATTACTTTTGCATATATATCTGGCTGCTATAAGTGCTGTATAAACATTTACAGACTCAAAATCTCCGCCGAATGCCTGTCCGCAAGTAATCGTATAATCCAGCAACTGTTGGTTCTTTAACGCTTTAACTGTCTTGCTGTAAGCAATAGGCAAACATGCGCTGTCCGTCATGATATAAGAGATTTTTAAGTCTTTGCGGTAGTGTTTAAGAACATGGACAGCCGGAGATAGCATACTGTGTAAAGGTGCAATTAAAACTTTCATTCCTTCTATATTATCCTTACCCTGGATGATTTGATGATAAGGACTTTGAGGTTCCTCAACAGTTAAGCATTTCAACTGTATTGGAGTATATCTCAGCTTAATGATATGCCCTGAGGCTGTAGTAAACTCACCATTGGTATTGCTATAATTGCAAATTACAAAATGATGTCCTCCGGTGCCAAGGTTTAAATAAACCGCATTTGTATTCAGTAAGACTTTATCACCAACTTTGGCATTCCCAGTAATCTTATTATAGTTTAATGCTTTCTGAAAGTCATTTTCCACTTCAACCAGCAGTTCAGTGATATCATTGTCAACATCCAGTATTTCACGGACAATAGCCAACCTTTTTCTAATCAATATAATCTCCCTAACCAGATTTAAAATATTTTTAGATATATTTTTTGCTCAACTCAATAGCCTTTTCGGTACATTTTTCCATTGCGTCCATCAATGAAGAACGGAATCCGCTTTTTTCCAGCTGATATACTGCCTGAATAGTTGTACCGCCAGGGGAACAGACTGCATCTTTTAACTCTCCCGGGTGTTTGCCGGTTTCCAGCACCATTTTTGCTGCTCCCATGATAGATTGAGAAACAAGCCTGTATGCCATATCCCTTGGAATTCCTCTAATAACGGCAGCATCTGCCATAGCTTCAATCATCATATAAACATAAGCCGGACTGCTGCCATTTACTGCAACTACTTCATTCATATAATTTTCATTGATTGATTCAACTTTACCAATACTTTTGAATATCTCGTTTACTAATGCAAATTCATATTCGGTAACCGGTGGTTCATAGCAAGTTACCGTCATTCCTTCTCCTATTAAAGCAGGAGTATTAGGCATGGTCCTAATTACTTTTACATCCTCTTTAAAAAAGCTCTTGATGTATTTTATTGAAATTCCTGCAGCGATTGAAACAAAAATTTTATTTGTTATATTTGCAATGCTCGAAATTTCTTTTAATACAACATTGTAAATATTCGGTTTTACTGCAAGGATAATAATATCACTGTTTTCAACAAGAGCAATATTGTTACTGGCAGCTTGTATGCCCATATCTTCCATTGCCTTTAATTTATTACAATTCAAATCGCTGACAAGTACATTTTTTTTATCCACGATTGCAGCCTTAACCAACCCCTTGATGATTGCGGTGGCCATATTGCCGGCTCCAATAAATCCTATTTTCATTTTACTTAATTCCATTCGTAAAGCCCCCCTAATTTTTATAGTAAGACCGGTGATAATAGCAACCCAGAGTCCACTATCCACTATATTACTATTTTATCTACGATTTAGCAATATCATACAAAAAAAAGAAAACACCGAAAAAAATCCGGTGTATAAAAGTGATTATTAAACTTTTAATTCTACCGTCACTCCAAGCAAATCATGATTTGCTTTTAATACCGGTTCTATATATTCCTTTATAAACTCGTTTACCTGCTGTGGAGCTCTTCCTACAAAATTATGCGGATTTAGAATTTCTTTTAATTCTTCTAAATTAAGATTAAACATTTCATCTTTTGCGATTCTTTCAATCAAATCGTTTTCCTTACCTTCAACCTTTACCTGCTTTGCAGCCTCCATGGAATGAACCCTAATCCTTTCATGCAGTTCTTGACGGTCGCCGCCCTTTTTCACGGCATTCATCATAATATTCTCTGTAGCCATAAAAGGCAGTTCATTGTTGATATGTTGTTCAATTACTTTAGGATAGACAACCAAGCCGTCAACAACATTAATGTAAATATTCAAAATAGCATCCACTGCAAGGAATGCTTCAGGAATACTTATACGTTTGTTTGCAGAATCATCCAGGGTCCTTTCAAACCATTGAGTAGATGCTGTAATGGCAGGATTCATGGCATCGATGATTACATATCTTGCTAAAGCACAGATTCTTTCAGTTCTCATCGGATTTCTCTTATAAGCCATTGCCGAAGAGCCTATCTGATTTTTCTCAAAAGGCTCTTCTATTTCCTTCAGGTGTTGAAGCAGTCTAATATCATTACTGAATTTATAAGCACTTTGTGCAATACCGCTAAGTACGCTAAGAATTTGGCTGTCTAATTTTCTGGGGTAAGTTTGTCCGGATACCGGAAAGACGCTATCATATCCCATTTTCCTGGCAATGAGTTCATCAAGCTTCTTTACTTTTTCATGATTCCCATCAAATAATTCCAGGAAGCTGGCTTGAGTTCCGGTGGTACCTTTTGACCCCAATAATTTTGCTTTTGAAAGTTGAAAATCAATGTCCTCCAAGTCCATCATTAAATCTTGAAGCCATAAACATGCACGCTTACCGACAGTTGTCAATTGGGCCGGTTGAAAATGAGTGAATGCAAGGGTAGGTAAATCCTTATATTCCATTGCAAAATTTGCAAGGAGGTTCATGACATTAATAATCTTCTTTTTCACCAGTTTTAAAGCTTCAGTCATAATAATGATATCGGTGTTGTCTCCTACATAACAGGATGTAGCGCCAAGATGTATAATAGGTTTCGCTTTTGGACACTGCTCACCGTAAGCGAATACGTGGGCCATTACATCATGTCTGACTTCAGCCTCGCGTTTGGCAGCAACATCATAATTGATATCATCCTGGAATTTTTTTAGTTCTTCTATCTGTTCATCCGTTATATTAAGTCCTAATTCTTTTTCTGCTTCTGCCAAAGCTATCCAGAGTTTTCTCCATGTTTTAAATTTCATATCGGGAGAAAAAAGTTCTTGCATCTCTTTGCTGGCATACCGGGAATTAAAAGGACTTTCATAGGTATTTTTCAAAATCATCTTCCTTTCAGTTATAATTTTTGAAAAAGTTATTTTATATTATCTATCAAAATAGAGTGGGTTAAGAATAAAAATACTCTCCCCACTCCTAACTGATTACTTTTCTATTATAACTCTTTTTTTATAAATTTTTCAATTCTATTTAACCCTTCAACAATATTTTGCATGGATGTTGCATAAGACCATCGGACATATTCTTCTGCGCCAAAACCAGACCCGGGTACTAAGGCTACATTGGCTTTTTCCAAAAGAACATCTGCAAATTCGTCAGAATTTGTTATAACTCTTCCATAAAATTCTTTTCCTAGTATACTTTTAATATTCATCATGACGTAAAAAGCTCCCTGCGGCTTGGAACATGATAATCCTTCGATAGAATTGATCCTGTCCACCATATAGTCTCTTCGTTCAATAAATGCTTTTCTCATCACTTCAATATCGTCCTGAGGACCATCCAGTGCTGCGATGGCAGCAACCTGGGCTATTGAATTAGGGTTTGAAGTTGCATGGCTCTGAATGCTACCCATAACCTTTGCTATTTTTGCATTGGATGCAGTATAACCAATTCTCCATCCGGTCATGGCATAAGTTTTGGACACTCCATTAATGATAATTGTAAGGTCCTTGATTTCATCCCCAAATGTGGCGATACTTGTATGCTCCATACCATCATATATAAGCTTTTCGTATATTTCATCAGAAATAATATAGATGTTATTTTGTACAGCTACTTCAGCAATTTCCTTTAATTCCTCCCTGGAATATACCATTCCTGTAGGGTTGCTCGGGCTGTTCAATACCAGAGCCCTGGTTTTTGCAGTAATTGCTTTTTTTAAATCTTCAACCGTAAATTTAAAGTTATTTTCTTCGCTAGTATTGAGGAATACAGGCACCCCATCTGCCATCTTTACCATTTCAGGATAGCTGACCCAAAAAGGAGCGGGAATTATAACTTCATCGCCAGGGTCACAAATTGCCATGAATGCATTCACCAGCGAATGTTTAGCACCATTGCTAACCACAATTTGTTCAGGTGAATAATCCAAACCGTTATCTCTTTTAAATTTTCTGCAAACCGCTTCTCTAAGCTGAGGCATACCGGAGGCCGGAGTGTATTTGGTAAAACCTTCGTTTATGGCTTTAATTGCAGCCTCCTTGATGTGGGCAGGAGTATCAAAATCAGGCTCTCCGGCGCCAAATCCAACCACATCTATTCCTTTAGCCTTCATACTCTTAAATTTTGCATCGATTGCCAGGGTGGAAGACGGACTGATTGACAAAGCTTTTTTTGATAAAAATAAGCTCATTTTTATACCTCCATTGATATAATTTTAACTATTGAATTATTATATTAATTGAAATTCATTTAATGCTTTAATTCACAGTATTATATTATTATATATGCTCTAAAAATGCAAGTTTTTTATTAAATTTATTCAAAATTACAGGATTTCACTAATTAATCTCATGAAATTTTTCCCTGCAATTTTTTCTACCTGCTCTTGTTTATAATTTAATTGTAAAAGAGCATCAAATATACTTTCAAGGTCCCTCACATCGTTTATATCATATGGAGTTTTGCCAATTCCATCAAAATCTGTTCCTAAGCCAATATTATTTTCTCCCCCCAGGCTCATAAAATGTTCAATATGTCTTACGACATCATGGACGCCAGCTTGGCCGTTTTCATTAAGAAAATCTGAATACAAATTGATTCCTACAACACCTCTACTTTTTATTACAGCTTTAAATTGCTCATCTGTTAGATTCCTTTTATGGTTACATATCTTTTTTGAATTAGAATGGGACACCATAATTGGTTGAGCACTGGTAGAAACCACATTCCAAAAACCTTCAGGTGCAAGGTGGGATACATCAATCAGCATGCCCAGTTTGTTCATCTCTCTTATCACTTCTCTACCAAAGACAGTTAACCCTCCTTTTGTACACTCTTCACCTACACCATCCGCTATCTCATTTCTCCCGTTCCATGTCAGACAAATACTTCGGACTCCCAATTTATATAACATTCTTAGAACACTAAGATCCCCTTGAAGCGCTTCGCCTCCCTCAATAGAAAGAAAAGCTGCTATTTTATTGTTATCGATTGCCTCCATCATTTGTTGATAATTTGTTACGAAGGATATGTACTCCTTATTCTGTTCAATTTGAAAAAAGAATTCATCTATAATTTGTAAACTTCTCTTAAGTGCGCTGTGGGGACAATATTTAGGATCAATCCAGGCGGCAAATATTTGAATAAACCCCTTGAATTTTCTCATGCGGGTAATGTCTAAATGGCAGTCATTTCTATAAAGTCCCTGCTTCTTCTCCATGATTTTTGTAATGGTATCACAATGGGCATCAAATAAAATGATGTCTTTCACATTATCTCCTCCGCTTCGTTAACAGGCTCTAAGCCTTTCCGCAACGTTCTTTCCATAATATTCATCAACTAAATTAAATGCACCCCTTAATTCTGAGGGTTATTTTATTTTTGGAGAATATTAAATACACTCTATTATTACTGAAATGCATTTTTGATTACCCGTATAGATTGCATTACGGGTTTATCATTTTGTATTTTCGCTATGATTTCAACCACATCAAAGCGTATGCCTGAAGTATACTTTTTATTCATAAGATAGTATCGGGCAACTTGAATAATTTTTTTCTGTTTATAATAGTTTACGGCCTCTGCCGGTATGCCGTATTCGGTATTCTTACGGGTTTTTACCTCAATGAATACAATATATTCTCCATCCTTTGCAATGACATCTATTTCCCCAAACTTACAGCGGAAGTTTCTTTCTAAAATCTCATATTTATTTTTCAGTAAGAATTTTACAGCTTGCTCTTCTCCAAAGTTGCCAATGACCTTCTTATAGTTTTCCAACCTTGTGAATCTCTCCTTTAAGTTTATCCAAATCACTAACAAAAATAAGTATTTGGGCAACCACTTCATATAATTCTGGAGGAATTTCATCTCCAATTTGAAGTAAATTTAACATGTGTGCCACTTCCGGGTTATAATGAACCGGTATTTTATTTTCTTCTGCCGTTTTAATAATATTTTCAGCCACTTTACCTTTGCCTAAAGCCAATATTTTTGGAGCACGGTCTCCCGGCTCATATTTTATGGCTGCTGCTTCTTTTATTTTTCCTTTTTCTTTATCCATAGCCTACACCCTTATATCAAAAGAATATCTCTTGCCTGCCTGTTTACCGTATTGCTGTGCACTCATAATGTTTGTCTTTTCGGTAACTTCCTTGTAGGTTACTTTAATTAGCTTATAGCCATGGCCTTCCAAAAGACTGTATAATGGGGTAATATTATTTTTTATAAAGCTTAAGGTTTCCTTTTCTTTCATTTGAAAGTTGCATTCTACATTTTTATTGATAATACTAATGAATGCCTCTATCTGTCCAAGATTCGCTGTAGCAAGGGAAAGAAATATGGTCGCGTTGGACGGATCAATTTTCTTTTTGCCCCGGGTATCTTTAAATACATATAATTCTGCTGTAGTGTTATAATCATTGATATTTACAGGTATTTGAACAAAAGCAGTAAATTTGTTCAACTGATGGAGAAAATGAATGCTTTCCTCTATATCATTAACGGTATCCAGGATATCATTTTTCTCACTTGCATTTAAGCCTGCTATTTTTGTTTTAATAGTTTCCAAAACATCCATTGTTTTTCTAATAACTTTTGATGCATTAATTTCTTCCGGAAGGTTGTCAGCCTTAGATTTGTCTACCGTTTTAATTAATGATGCAATAAGCTCTTTTAAATGATTTATTTCTTTATTATCAATTATGTTTGATAGTAGTTGATCATTTTCACTGTTTAGGTATGGCTTAGTAAAATTTTCAACTTGTTCTCCTTTTATTTGTGCTGTGTCGCCCTCTACAAATTTAATACCATTATTTTCGTGCTTTAGCCCGTTCTTATCATCTATACTGCTTGCGGTTAAAGGATCTTTTATATTAACATGCCCGGTTGGAGTCGTTGCATCTTCCAATTGTGTTAATTGTTGTGTCAATTTTTCAAGGCTTCCGCCAAGTAGCTGTTTATGTTCAATATATTTATTAAACATTGCTATGTTTTTTTCATTGACAGGAATATTATTACTAAATAAAAATAATAATTTATCCGGTTCTATATGGCTGAATTTGTTCAATAAAGTTAGCATGGAATTGAAATTTTCTTTGGTAAAAGGTATATTGTTTTTTACTATTCCTTTGGCAATTTCAATATTTTTATGTTCAGGAAAAATATTGAGAGACATGAGGGTATCTTTTAAGTCTGCAGTTTTAATTTCATTAGAAATTGGAGTTTCTTTTAAAATTTCTACAAAAATCTGAGAGTCTGTTTTTGCTTTTATGATTAAATCTAAAAAATCACCTATATTTACATCAATAGGGATCATGCCGGCAGCATTTATATTGCTTCCATCAGGCAGACGCAAGCTTAAAAGCCTGGGCGATACACCTGTGATTTGAACCCTTACCGTTTCTCCAATGTCTAACCTGGTTATTAAATGATTTAGGGTTGAAATATTTAGTTGTTGAAATTCCTTAAAACCATCAATTCTCATATTTATCACCACTAAATACTTACAAATTTTGATGTAAAGCTTTTCCTGTGTATAGGACATAAACCATAAGTTTTTATTGCTTGAATATGTTCTTTTGTTCCATAACCTTTATGTTTCCCAAAACCATATTGAGGATAGATGCTGTCAAATTTTTTAATATACCGGTCTCTTGTTACTTTGGCAAGGATAGACGCTGCCGCAATAGAGATACTTAAACTATCGCCTTTTACAATTGCAGTACAAGGTAAAAACATACCCTTAATTTCATCACCGTCTATTAATGCGTGATCAGGACGAACTTTAAGACTATTAATTGCTTCAAGCATCGCTTTGTGAGCTGCATTTCTAATATTTATTTCATCTATTTCTTTCTCCGTAACACTTGTAATATTATAGGCAAGGGCTTTGCTAATAATTATTTCATATAACTCTTCCCTTTTGCGTTCACTCAACTTTTTTGAATCATTAATACCCTCAATGTAAGTATTTGGTGGCAATACTACTGCTGCCGCAAAAACCGGACCTGCCAGCGGACCTCTTCCGGCTTCATCTACACCGGCAATATATCTTATTCCCTTTTCATAAAGTTCATTCTCATACCGGGAAAGCTGATGAATGCGTTCTACTTCCTTGAAATGCCTGTCTAAAGTCTTGCTATACTTAGTAACAAGCTTTATAACCGAAGGGCGCATATCATTTTTTAAAATATTTATTTCCCTTTCTAATTCATCTATAGGTAAATTATTAAGATAAGTGTTAATTTCTTTAGCTTTCATATTTGAATAGTTCATGTGTATATTCCTTCCACCAATTTTTGATTAATATTATTGATTCGATATTAATAAAGAAAATTCCTGCAATTTTTTAAAATTAAAGATGCAATAAAGCTGCTCAGTTTTCTAAGCAGCTTTTGTTTCAGACGGTTTAAATTTTTAACATAGGCCTTCAGGTTTTTCCAGAGAGATGTTACCAATTTTTGCACCTCTGAATTCATCAAGAATAATTCCTGCAGTACGAAAAGTATCCACATCTCCCCCGGCTACGATACATCCCCTATTTTTACCGATATTTTGTAACAATTCAAATCCTTTTAATTCTGCAATATTATCTAACTTGTATCTTGCTTTCAATTTTTCCGGGTAGTAGTCTCTTAAAAATTCAAGTAAGCTGCATGTTAATTCTTCAATATCTATAATTTCATCCTTAATTGCTCCTGTATAAGCCAGTTTCTTTCCAACTTCGGGGTCTTCAAATTTAGGCCATAGTATACCTGGTGTGTCCAATAATTCATAGCCATTTTTTAATCTAATCCATTGTTTGCCTCTGGTTACTCCCGGCCTGTCTCCTGTTTTTGCACTGGCCTTTCCGGCAAATTTATTGATAAATGAAGATTTTCCTACATTAGGAATACCTACTACCATTAGTTTAATTGCCCTGTTTACGATTCCCTTGCTTTTTTCCTTTTCGATTTTTTCCTTTAGAATTTGTCTTGAAACATTATGTATATCATTAAACCCTTTTCCTGTGATAGAGTCTACTAAAAGGATATTAATACCATTATCATGAAACCATTGTACCCAGGCAGCATTTACTGCAGGGTCCGCAAGGTCACATTTATTCATTATAAGCAGTCTGGGCTTAGAGCCCAAAATATTATCTATGTCCGGATTACGGCTGCTTAATGGTAAACGAGAATCAACAAGTTCAATGACCATATCCACTAGCTTTAAATTTTCCTGAATCATTCGCCGTGTCTTTGCCATATGTCCCGGATACCATTGTATGTTCATATTAGCCACCACGCCAGATAATCTCGGCACAAAAAACGATGAAAATACATTAAAGTTCGAAATATTTTCATACTAACCTCCCATTCATCTATATATTGACCCAAAATTATTTAACGGCCATATCCTGAATACAGCTTTCCCAATGATTGACTTGTATGGAACCATTCCAACATCACTGTACCGGCTATCCCGGCTATTATTTCTATTATCCCCTAAAACAAATACTGTATTCTCAGGTACAACAACAGGAAATTTTACATCTCCCCGCTGTACTGTAGGCTCATTAATATAAGGTTCCTTCAGTTCAACACCATCGACCAAAACTTTGTGTTTTTTAAAATCGATATCGACGGTCTGTCCCGGCAATGCTATTATTCTTTTAACAAAAGGCGTATTTTTGTGCATTGGCGGTCTAAGAATAATGATGTCTCCTTGTTGAGGTTTATACATTAATTTGGTTACAATGAGCCGGTCATTATGTTGAAGAGTAGGAACCATCGAATGTCCATCTACTCTTATTAATGAAAATACAAAAGTCCGGATAACCAGTGCAATAACTAGTGCAATTACAATGGCTTGTACCCATTCCAATATTTCTTTTTTTATGTTGAACTGCCGGTTAGCAGTTGAACTGTGCAGTGCTTCATCGTTAACATTGTTCTCATCGGCTTGTATATCAAAGGATTCTTTATCCATATCTGCCTCCATGTAGCTGAATTTTAAACTTATATAAATAACACTAAGTATGCTACATTATTGTTATTTTGTTCACGGTTCACAGTTCACAGAAATTAGCCAAGAAAATCCTGTGAACCGTGAACTGTGAACTAAAATAGACAATGTAAAGTACTTAGTAATACTTATATAGTAAATATCATATACTTTGTTTACTATTAAAATTCCCTATATCGTTATTTCTAGTCAGGGTTAATATATTAAACATTTAAAATTATTCAATAGCAAAAAGGGACTTGATAGTCCCTTTTTGTTTTGCTATATTTTTTCTTTAACTTTTGCTGATTTTCCAACACGTTTGCGTAAGTAATAGAGCTTCGCTCTTCTAACTTTACCTTTACGTACAATTTCTATTCTATCAATTTTAGGAGAATGTACAGGGAAAGTTCTTTCTACACCTACCCCATAGGAAACACGTCTAACGGTAAAAGTTTCTTGAATTCCACCATGTTTCTTACGGATGATTGTTCCTTCGAACATCTGAATTCTTTCTCTATTTCCTTCTTTTACTTTTACATATACTCTAACAGTATCACCGATTACAAGTTCCGGTAAATCATTTCTTAACTGTTCTGCCTGTAAAGCCTTAATGATATCCATCATTAGCCCTCCTTCCTTCATAGACGTTCATGCCGAAATTCTCAACAGCGGACCGTCCGTTCTACACGTTAAATTAGTATATCATATTGCAAGTAAGAATACAATACTTTTTTAATCCTTTTTTATGTTATTAAGTAGTTTTCTATCTTCATCACTTAATGGTGCTTTTTCAAGTAAATCAGGTCTCTTCATATAAGTTCTAATAACTGATTGTTCCCTGCGCCACTTTTGTATATTGGCATGATGACCGGACAAAAGTACCTCCGGTACTTTTTTACCAAGAAATTCCGGCGGTCTCGTATATTGAGGATATTCAAGAAGTCCTGAAAAATGCGACTCATCTCTAAAGGATTCTTCCTGCCCCAAGACTCCCGGAATTAACCGGCATATTGCATCAATTACAGCCATTGCCGGGATTTCTCCCCCGGTTAATACAAAATCACCTATAGATATTTCAATATCTACTATTTCTTCAATAATTCGTTCATCTATCCCTTCATAATGCCCGCATAATAGAATTAAATGTTTTTCATTTGCTAATTCCTTAGCAAATGACTGCGTAAACACCTTTCCCTGGGGAGTGAGATATATAACCTTTGGCTTATGAGATAAATCCTTAATAATACTTTTATAAGCATTATATATCGGCATTGGCTGCATCACCATTCCACTTCCGCCGCCATAGGGGTAATCATCTACTCTACGGTGCTTATCTTCTGAAAAATCCCTGATGTTTATAAAATTAAGTTCAATAATGTTTCTACTTCTGGCACGACCTATTATACTTTCTCCCAGAACTGCTTCAAACATTTCAGGAAAAAGCGTAAGTACATCAAACCGCATTATTCTATCAACCCTTCAAGAGGTTTAACAATCATGAAATTATTATCAATATCTACCTCTAGTATAACATCTTTAATCGCAGGTATTAATATTTCTTTTCCTGAAGAATTCTTAATTACATATACATCATTACTTCCGGTAGGGAATACATCCTGTATTTTACCAAGCAATTCTCCCTCATGTGTTTTAACTTCCATTCCTATCAAATCACAAATAAAATAAGTATTTTCAGGTAATTCTACCGCCATATCCCGGTCTATTATCAACATCAGATTTTTCAGCTTTTCTGCATCATTCATTGAATTAATGCCTTCAAACTTGATAATAACATTATTTTTTTGATATTTGATATTTTCAATGATTAATTTTTCCAATTTATCATCTTTTTTTATATAAACCCAATCCAATTCCTCATAGCGGGTAGGGTCATCTGTCAAGGGTAATACCTTTACCTCTCCTTTTATACCATGAGTATTAATTATTTTTCCTATTTCAAGCTGTTCGCACTTCATATTTCCTCCGCATAAAATCAGGAGTGAAGAACTTCGGACCCAGAAAGATTTACTTCCCATTCCTCACTCCCCACTCCCCACTTTTTTATTGAAGAATCTCGACTATTACTCTTTTATTCTCTCTAGTGGCAGCAGCTTTCACTACAGTTCTAATCGCTTTAGCAATTCTACCCTGTTTTCCTATTACTTTTCCCATATCTTCCTGGGCTACCCTGAGTTCCAGGATGATAGATTGTTCTCCTTCTACTTCATTAACAAATACGTCTGATGGATGGTCTACCAACGATTTTGCAATAGTCTCTAATAATTCCTTCAACTAAATACACCTCCAAAGGGTTTAAGCATTCTTTTTAGCCTCTTCAAATTTTGCCATGATTCCATTGTTTTTTAATAAGGATTTTACAGTATCAGTAGGCTGTGCACCATTCTTTAACCATTTTACTGCTTTATCTACATCAATATTTACATCTGCAGGATTAGTTAAAGGATTATAAGTACCTATTTCTTCAATAAATCTTCCGTCTCTGGGATATCTAGAGTCAGCAACGACTACTCTATAAAAAGGAGCCTTTTTTGCACCCATTCTTCTTAATCTTATTTTTACTGCCATTGTTTCTCACCTCCTTCACAGTATAGGAAATTCATAGTATATAATATATCTAATGTTATTTATATAGTGATATAGCTACCCGAAAAACGGGAACCTCATTTTACCTTTTTTCAGTTTTTTAGGATCACCAAATTGTTTCATCAATTTCTGCATCTGTTCGAACTGCTTTAATAGATTATTGACATCCTGTATCTTTGTTCCACTACCGTTTGCAATCCTTTTTTTCCGGCTTGAATTTATAATTGAAGGATTTTCTCTTTCTTTTTTTGTCATAGATTTTATAATAGCCTCAACATGCGCTAACTGCTTATCGTCTATTTCAACATTCTTTAACATTTTTTGGTTCATGCCAGGGATCATTCCCAAAACTTGATCTAAAGGGCCCATATTTTTCATTTGCTCTAATTGGTTTAAAAAATCATCAAAAGTAAATTGTTGTGCCCGGATTTTCTTCTCCAACTCAAGTGCTTTCTTCTGGTCAAAAGCCTCTTGTGCTTTATCAATGAGACTTAATATATCCCCCATTCCAAGGATCCTGGATGCTATCCTATCAGGGTAAAAAGGTTCCAAATCGCTTAACTTTTCGCCCATTCCTACAAACTTGATGGGCTTGCCGGTTACTGCCCTGACAGACAGAGCAGCTCCACCCCTGGTATCACCATCAAACTTGGTAAGTATTACTCCATCGATCCCCAATTTCTGGTTGAAATTCTCGGCGACATTAACAGCATCCTGTCCTGTCATGGCATCAACAACTAAAAGTATTTCAGTCGGTTTTATGGCTTGTTTTATATTGACCAGTTCTTCCATCAATTCTTCATTGATATGGAGTCTGCCGGCAGTATCAATAATTACCAGATCATTACCATTTGAGCCGGCATATTGAATTGCTGCTTTAGCAATATCAACAGGACTTTTTTTATCTCCCATGGTAAAAACAGGTATATCCAGTTGATTACCGACAACTTGCAGCTGTTTAATAGCAGCTGCCCTATATATATCTCCTGCAACCAATAAAGGCTTCTTCCCTTGTTTTCTTAATACTGCTGCCAGTTTACCGCAAGTAGTTGTTTTACCCGCACCTTGAAGCCCTACAAGCATCAATACCGTTGGCGGTTTGGGGGCAAAAACAATTTTGCTTTGGGTACTTCCCATTAAATCAGTAAGTTCATCTTTAACAATTTTTATAACATGCTGTCCGGGTGTCAGGCTTTCTAAGACTTCTGAACCTACTGCCCTTTCAGAAACCTTATTGACAAAATCCTTTACAACTTTAAAGTTAACATCAGCTTCAAGCAAAGCTAACTTAACTTCCCGCATGGCTTCTTTTACATCTTTTTCTGTAAGTTTTCCTCTACCTTTTAACTTTTTAAAAGTTTCCTGTAATTTTGATGCCAAACTTTCAAAAGCCATCCAAACATCTCCAATCTAAGAACACTATACTTTTTCAATGATATCATTCAATATGTTTTTTATTGTATTAATCCTATCTTTTAATTCACTGGAAAATAATCTTTTGTTATTTATCAATTCAATTTCTTGTATCGTGCTGTTTACTAGTTGAATTTTATCTTGTATAAGCAGGAATCGTTCTACTAAACCTAATCTCTCTTCTAATTCAAAAAGAAGTTTTTCACCTCTTTTGATGCTGTCCCTTACACCTTGCCGGGTAATATTCAAATGTTCACTTATTTCACCTAGAGATAAATCCTGGTTATAATACAAATCAATCACATCAGCCTGTTTTTCAGTAAGAAGCTCTTTATAAAAATCAAAAAGCATACTAATTTCTAAATTCTTACTCATTTTACCACGCTTTAAATTAAAATTCTTGTGTAAAGGTCTTAACCTTTACACAAGAATTTTAAACGATTTCAATAGTTTTGTCAAGAACATTTTATTGAATTTCTGTTTTTCTCTCTTGTAAAATATCCATAATGTCATCCAATTGCTTAAAGGCCTTGCCAAAATTCTCCCAGTCATTTTCCCGCGTATAAGCTTTCACATCCTGAAAGGTTTTTAATGCCTTCTCAATGATATCTTTTACGCTTTCACCTTTGCTTGGGACAACAGGCTGTGCGCCGCCGAACAATACATTTAGTGCCCTCTCCAGGGTGGGTTCCATAACGATTTGGTCGCCATACGCCACAACAATTCTTTTTACTTCAGGCAAAGAAGATTCATTAGCAGCTGTAATGTATATTGGTTCCACATAAAGCAGGGAATTATTTATAGGTATAACAAGCAGGTTTCCCCGGATAACCGACGATCCCCCCTGGTCCCATAAGGATAATTCACGGGAAATGTCAGGATTGGAATCAATTCTATTTTCTATTTGCATTGTGCCATAGACATTAATTCCTTTGGGGAATTTATAAAGCACCATCTGACCATAGCTATCTCCCTCCGACCTTACCGCTAACCATGAAACCATATTTTCCTTTTTAACAAGTGTATATGGAATCATTAAAATCAGTTCTTCCCTGGTGCTGATATCCGGAAGTTTCATTAAGTTATAATAGGGATCTACATTTTTGCTTTGCCCTCTATATTTTTCCTGTGAAATTTCCCATAGGTCAGCCTTATTATAAAATGCTACCGGGTTGGTCATATGATATTTTCTAAATATTTGTGCCTGAATTTTAAACAGCTGTTCAGGATATCGAATATGTTGAGCCATGTCTTCGGGTAATTTATCTTTGTTAAATAGGTCCGGATAAATATTATTATATACATTTATGATTGGGTCAGACCTGTCGGTAATATAAAATTCTACAGTACCGTCATAGGCATCTACCACAGCCTTTGCCGAATTACGTATGTAATTGATGTTTCCGATGGGTTGTGAATAAGGGTAATAATTGGATGTTGTGTAGATATCTATAATCCACTTTAATTTTCCATCTTCTGTAATAACAATATATGGGTCATCATCATATTCTAAAAACGGGGCCACTCTTTGGACACGTTTTAGAATATTCCTATTCAATAATATTTTGCTCTCAGGAGTAATATAACCGGAGACTAACATTCTTAAATCGCCATATTTTAAAGAAAAAATCATCCTGTTAATAAAATTTAATTTAATCCCTGCTTTCCCATCATACACAAACTCTACATCATCCTGACCTTCTGAATAATCTAATTCTTTCTGGTTTTTTGCATTTACAATCACATAATCGTTGGTCAGTTCGCCGAAATAAATCCTGGGCTGTGCTACCTGAGGGACACCATCTGCAGATTTAGGAGGGATATTCTTTATTATAAAATCCGGATGTCCCTGTTCAGTAATTTTATTGATGGGATTCATAACCACCCCGAATCCATGTGTAAAGCGGAATTTTTTATTTATATAGGTTTTAGCAGACTCATCCAGATTCTCTTTATATAGTTCGCGGGCACCAATAAATACGGCCGTTGGAGAACCATTAATGTTATAGGTGGCAATATCCGTATCAGTAAAACGATAATAGTTTCTTATTCCCTGCAATTGATTTAATACTGTTAGTGTAGCAGGAAAATCAGTAATTCTTATGTTATCTATTGTAACTCTGTTTTGAGCGATATCTTGCATGGTTAAATCATTCTTTAGCGGAAATTCTTTTTCAATGATATTTTCGAGATTATAAGCAGCTCTTGTATAATCAATATTGTGTTTTAAATAGGGCTGCTCAACGGCAACCTCATTGGGAGATACAATCAAGGTTTGAACCATGCCAGCAATAAAAAGTACAATAATCCAGGCGACGGGAAAAATTGCTATGGTTAAAATAGAATATTTAATTTTTGCCCTGAATAAAAGGATAATTGTTGTAATAACAATTGCGATTAAAAGAATGGGAGCAATTCTATAATATCTCAGCCATACATTAATATCGGTATATCCCGCTCCCACTACCTCACCAATCGTTGAATATAGGATACTTTCCGATTCAAATCTATAGGTAGAAGCTTTAATGAGGAAAAGGACGATAATATTAATCAAGTTATGCAGTACAATGCCCTTTTCATGAATTATATCACTGGTAGACCTAAAACCTATGCCGCTGTAAAAAATAATATATAGTATAAAAGTATATAAAGTTTGAAATATCCATACTCCCAATATGCTTTCTACCAAGGAAATTAAAAAAGGTCTCTGAAATATATAGTATCCTATATCCTGGTTGAAAATGGGGTCGGTCTTATTAAAAGGCAGTGCATTTGCAAATAATAAAAAACGGTTATAAACAGTATCCCTTATGAAGGTGCTTGCCACAAATGAAATAATAAAACTCAGAAGCAAAATAGGCATAATTCTTTTTAAAATCTCATGTGAAGGGTCCCTGGCAAGCATATTCGCCCTTATAATGATTGTAGATATAAAAAATATAAAAAACACAATCAAAAAACTGGATAACTGTACTACTAATTTTACGTTAAAATTAATCCAAAATACACTGGTAAATCTTTTGCCAATCTCATAAATCTGGATATATTCAGTAAATATGCTAAAGAACAACCCTAAAACCATAAACAGTGATACAAGTGTAAGTATAACAACCAGCCGGCGTATATAGTTTCTTTTGTTTTGTTCTTTGTAATAATCGTATATCATACTATCACCTCACTCTGCAAAAATTGCCTCTACAAATTCAGTTGGATTAAACTCCTGTAAATCATCTATTTTTTCACCTACGCCAATTAACTTGACAGGTATGTTTTGTTCAGATTTAATAGCAATAACAATACCGCCTTTTGCAGTTCCGTCCAGTTTGGTAAGGACAATTCCGGTAATTTCTGCTACCTCGCTGAATAGTTTCGCCTGGTTAACAGCATTTTGTCCGGTAGTAGCATCCAGTACTAATAACACCTCCCTGTCAGCATCAGGCAATTCTCTATCAATAACTTTAAAAACTTTTCTAAGTTCTTCCATTAAATTCTTTTTTGTATGTAGTCTTCCTGCAGTATCGCAGATAACTACGTCCATCTTTCTGGACCTTGCTGCTTGAATGGCGTCATATATTACAGCTGCCGGGTCTGCACCTTCCTGGTGTTTAATTACATCTACCCCAATCCTGTCTCCCCATACTTCTAATTGATCTATTGCAGCTGCCCTGAAGGTATCTCCCGCTGCAAGAAGTACTTTTTTACCGGAATTTTTTAGTTTGTTAGCAATTTTTGCGATAGATGTAGTTTTACCAACTCCATTTACTCCGATAACCATAATTACTGCCGGATTACCTGAAACATTTAAATGGCTTTCCTCTGATGATAGCATCTCGGCAATAATCTGCTTTAACAACCCTTTAACCTCGGAACTGTCAGATATCTTTTTTTCCTTGGTTAACTTTCTCAGCTTATCAATGATCTCCATGGAGGTATTAACCCCGATATCTGCCGTAATTAATGCTTCTTCTAACTCTTCAAATAATTCTTCATCTACTTTCTTAAATGTTTTTAAAACCTGGTCAACTTTCTCAGTAATAGAATTACGTGTCTTAGTTAATCCTTCTTTTAATCGGGCAAAAAAACCCACCTTTTTTTCCTCTGCCATAATAATCCTCCGTTTCTAGCTTGCTACTTCATCCATTTGAAGTGATATTAGTTTTGATATCCCACGTTCTTGCATGGTAACGCCATATAATATGTCGGCAACCTCCATCGTTCCTCTTCGATGCGTTACAACAATAAACTGCGTCTGCTGGCTGTACTGCTTTAAATACTGGGCAAACCTATATACATTTACATCATCTAAGGCTGCTTCAATTTCATCTAAAATACAGAAAGGTGTAGGCCTAACCTTAAGAATAGCAAATAACAATGCGATAGCAGTAAACGCTTTTTCGCCCCCGGACAAGAGCATTAAATTTTGTAATTTTTTACCTGGAGGTTGGACTTCAATTTCTATGCCGCTCTCCAGTACATCATCCGGATCGGAAAGTCTAAGTTCTGCTCTGCCACCCCCGAATAACTGGCTGAAAACTATATTAAAATTTTCATTGATTACTTTAAACTGGTCAGAAAACTGCTTTTTCATTAGGTGAAGCATATCATTTATGACTTTTACCAGCCCGGCCTCCGCTTCTTCAAGGTCATTCTTTTGCTTGCTTAAAAATTCATATCTCTCTTTTACATGTTTGTATTCTTCAATAGCATTAACATTCACATTGCCAAGGTCTTTAATTTCATTTTTTAAAGTATTTATTTGCTTTTGCGCCTGACTGACACTTCCAATGTCTTTTCTATATTCCAGTGCTGTTGTAAAGGTTTGTCCATAGTCATCCCAAAGTTTATTTACATAATTCTCTAATTCTATTTCAGTTCTCATTTTTTTGTTTTCCAATCTATGGAACTCCTCTTGAAGCAGGGAAATATTTTCCCGTTTTGCCTTGATGGCTGATTGATAGGCACTTATGTTTTGTTCAGCATTATTTCTTTCTTTTAAAAACTGTTCTATTCTATTTTGCAATGTTTTTATGGAATTTTCCAGGCCCTCAATTTCTTTGTTTTTATCTATTATTTGCCCCCTTAAAATTTCATTCTGTTTATGTAGAGCCGTATATTCAAGTTTTTTTTCTTTTTTATTATTCTCATAGTCATCCATTTCATACTGAAGCACTTTTATTCGCTCATATGTAACATCTATATCTTTATTAATTGAACCCAAAGTAATCTTTTTATCCAATATAGCCTGATTTAAATTTTCTTTCGCTTCAATTTCAGCTTTATTGTCAACTTGTTTTTGGGTAATGATTGTTTCGGTTTGCCTTATTTCGTCTTGAAGTACTTTTATATTATCCGAAAACTTAAGTATTTCATTCATTGTATTATCAATCTGCTCATTTAACTGTTCATTTTCTTTTTGCAGTGCTTTAATGTTTTCCAGCAGGCTATGATGTGAAGAGGTATTATGTTTTATATCAGCTTCCAGAGTTATATGCCGGGATTCAAATTCCTTCAAGCTTTTTTCAACTTCTTGTATATAGTCCTCAAGTTGTTTAATCGCAGCGGCCTTTTCATCCATTTCTTTGCTTATATCGGTTATGACACGCTGAATATCCGTAATTTCTTCGTTTAATGTCTCAATTTCCTTTGCACGACTCAAAAAGCTGTTTATCTTATTTACACTGCCCCCGGTTAAAGAACCTCCCGGGTTTAAAACCTCTCCTTCAATTGTTACGACTCTGAATTTATATCCAAATTCCCTGGCCATTCTAATGCCGGAATCAATATTATCAACGATAACGACTCTTCCAAGTAAACTATTAACAATTCCCTGATACCTGCTATCAAAACTAACAACTTGTGAAGCAATACCCAGATAGCCGGGAAAGCTTGAAATCTTTCCTCCCCTATCGTCCAGGACATTACCTCCAACAGAAGAGATAGGTAAAAAAGTCGCTCTCCCCAGCTGATTTGATTTTAAAAACCGGATCGCCATTTTAGCATCCTGCTCATTTTCAACTACGATATTTTGCATTGCTGGACCTAAAGCAACTTCAATAGCCGTAATAAATTGCCTGGGAACGCTTATTAATTGTGATAAAACACCGTGAATTTTTAGATTTTTTAACTTTCCTTTTTTCCATTCAACCAGCACCTGTTTAACACTTTTGCTGTATCCCTCAAAATCCCTTTCCATTTCTTCAAGCAATGTCTTTTTGGATATTTTTTCTTTGCTTGATGACACCAATTGGTTATATTTATTGATAAGGCTGCTGTACTGCTGCCGGCTGTTTACGAGTTCAATATTGCACTTCTTTATTGTTTCTTTCTTATTAATAATTTCAGAGGTTGTCAATTCATAATCCGCTTCCAGTTTTTTTATTAGCTCACTTAAGTTTTCAATATACCCGGTTTTTTCAACCACTTCTTTATTAATGGCCTTTTTTCGATCCATAAAATTGTTTTCCAAAACCTTAAGACTATTTATCCTAGCTTTGATTTCAGAAATCTCATTCATTTTCTCAATTATTTCACTTTTTAAAGAATCTATCGTTAAATTTTCAATCTCAATGGATTGAATTATTTTCTGATTCTCCATTTCTAAATGTTGAATAGTACTTTGCATTTCTTTTTGACTGTTGGTCAAATTTTGCAGTAATGATTCCTTATCCGCCAATTCTTGCTTTAAATTAGTTATTTTACTGTTAATATTTTTCATATCCGATTCAATTTTTTTTATGTTAATTTCATTATTTTCAATATTATTGTTTAATATGTTAATTTCATTTTGGTATCTCTCAATACCGGACTGAGCGTTATGTAAGTTATTTCGCATTTCTTCTATTTCTTTGTCTTGCACTTTAACGTGAGCATAAAGTTCTTCTAATTGATTTTCTAATTTTTTTAAATCCGATTGATTGTCTGTTAATTGAGAAGATATTATATCATAATCTTTATTGATTTCATTTAAGCTTTTTTTCAATTTTTCAATAGTATCTAAATAGACATTTATCTCTAATACCTTTAACTCCTGCCTTAATTCTAAAAACTTTTTTGCCTTTTCAGCCTGTTCCCATAACGGGTCAATTTGCAATTCCAGTTCATTAATAATATCTTTAAGCCGTAATAAATTTTGACGGGTTAATTCCAATTTTTTTTCTGCTTCCTGTTTCCTGAACTTATATTTAGATATACCTGCAGCTTCTTCAAAGACCTGTCTTCTATCTTCTGATTTTGCACTGAGAATCTCATCTATTCTACCTTGACCTATAATAGAATATCCGTCTTTTCCCAAACCCGTATCCATAAATAATTCATGAATATCTTTTAAACGGCAGGCAGATTTATTGATGTAATATTCACTTTCACCAGAACGATAAACTCTTCGGGTAACAGTAACTTCATTAAAATCTATGGGCAGTATTTTACTTGAGTTATCAAGTGTTAAAGATACTTCTGCAAAACCAACGGGCTTTCTTAGTTCAGTCCCTGCAAAAATTACATCTTCCATTTTATTTCCCCGTAAAATTTTAACGCTTTGTTCTCCTAACACCCAGCGTACTGCGTCTGAAATATTACTTTTTCCGCTGCCGTTAGGACCGACAATAGACGTTATTCCATGTCCAAATTCCAGTACCACCTTATCCGGAAAAGATTTGAACCCTTGGATTTCCAATGTTTTAAGATACACATCAAAACACCCCGTAATTTTTAAACTACTATCATTTTAACATAAAATTCTAAAATAGCAACAAGAATAAAATAAATAAGACGATGGCTGTTCCATCGTCACTGGAGGTATTTTTATCGAGCTTCAACAATGAATTTAATAGCAGTTCTTTCTTCACCATCGATGTTTACTTCGGAAAAAGCTGGAATTGAAACCAAATCAATACCATTAGGAGCTACAAAACCTCTGGTGATTGCGATCGCTTTTACTGCCTGATTTACTGCTCCTGCACCAACAGCCTGGATTTCAGCGACATTATGATCTCTTAAAACGGCAGCCAGTGCACCCGCTACAGCTTTAGGTTGAGATTGAGCTGACACTTTTAGTACTTCCACTTTGAAAAACCTCCCTTAATGATTGAGTGACTATGTAATTTTTAGATCCAAAATAAATAATATTAATATTATTCTATATTTGCAATAAAATTCCTTCTATTTTTAATAGTGTTAAAAAAATTTTTTTTAGAAATATTGCAACTCTCTATACCATGTTTCACTATCATTTCATCCCTCTTCAGTTCCATATCCTGAATAATAGTAATTTTAGAAAATTTAAACTTGTTTTTTAAATACTTTATATTTTTTTTCTTTACAGCTACAACTTCCGATACAGCTTTAGGGTTTACGTGTATTTCAAGTTCATGTGGAATTTCTGAAAACTGCCTTATCCCCCACTCCAGCATATCTAGCTTTATTTCTGATTCAACTAATTCTCTAAATGCCGGATGAAAAGGACCTGCAATAACATCTTTTCCTTGTGTGATGGTTTCAGTAGCTTGTAATCCTATCCGGATGACTTGAATGCTGTTTGTTTCAAATAGAATAAGTAATTTTTTACATATTTGGACTGCAGCTTTTAATTCTAGAGGTTTATACCTATCCATTCTATATAAATATTCTAACTCTGTATCTTTTATAACCAGGGCAGGGTATATTCTAACCATATCAGGTTTTAACTTGATAATTTCATTTGCAGTATAATACATTTTTTTTACTGTATCCCCCGGAAGTCCAATCATCATTTGTAATCCTAAAGTAAACCCAGACTCCCTTATCATTGATGCTGCCTTAATAACATCTTCACGGTTATGCCCCCGGCAACTTAAAGTTAATACTTCGTCATCCATCGATTGGACACCCAACTCTATGATGGTTACATTAAATTCTTTTAAAAATTTTAAAATATTTATGTCTATATAGTCTGGACACGTTGAAAGCCGTATGTGATGAATTATGTTTCTATTTTTAAAGGGTTGTACGGCTTCTAATAATTTTTTTTGAAGTTGGATAGGGATTCCGGTAAAGCTTCCGCCATAAAAAGCAACTTCGATATCAGCATCTTTATTGGAGATTGTTTTTATATATTCCTCAATTGTTTTTACAACCTGACTGGCAGATATATCGCCCTGTACTCCGGTTATTTTTTTCTGATTGCAGAAAATACAATCAAATGGACATCCTTTATGCGGTACAAAAATGGGAATGATATAGTGATTTTTAGACATGATATACTCCTTATATAGTCAGACGCAACTGTTCCAGGGCATATTTTGCTGCATTTTGTTCGGCCTCTTTTTTACTTTTGCCACTTCCTGTACCAATTACTTTATTGCTATGCCTTACTTCTACATAAAATTCTTTATTATGATCAGGACCGCATTCTTTTACTATTTCATACTCAATTCTTTCTTCACCATTTCTTTGGATATATTCTTGAAGAAGAGTCTTATAATCTCTAAATACAGTTCCTTGAGCAGCTGCTTTGATAGTAGGCTCCAATTGGCTTAAAGCCCATTGTCTTGCTGCTTCTAAATCGCCATCTAAGAATATCGCAGCTAAAATAGCTTCAAAAGCATCTGAAAGAATTGAAATCCTTTCTCTGCCGCCTGTCATTTCTTCACCTTTTCCCAACAGAAGGAACTTGCCGATATTAAGTTTTTTTGCACATTGGGCTAAAGAGGGTTCACATACAACACTGGCTCTTATCCTGGTAAGTTCACCTTCAGGCAGGTCAGGATAATTTCTATAGATGTAATCGCTGATAATAATATTTAGTACAGCATCACCCAGAAATTCAAGACGTTCATTGCTGATGATATCACTGTGTCTATTTTCGTTTGCATAAGAACTATGTGTAAAAGCTATGACTAACGTATTAATATTCTTAAACCTATAGTGAATTGTTCTTTGAAAAAACTCTAAATTTTCACTTAGCTGTTTATCAACATTCATAATTTCCTCCACTATTCAACAACCCTTGACCAACAGTTAAAACTACATACCTAACTGCTCGTCAAAAGCTATTGGTACTTTTTAGATTAACATTTTTAAAAATTTAGAGAAGGGTGGCGAGTTTCACTACCCACCACCCACTAAATCAATATTTCTTTAACAAAATGGTTGCGTTATGCCCGCCGAATCCTAAAGAGTTTGAAAGCGCATACTTTATTTCTTTATTTCTTCCCTGGTTTATTACATAATCCAGGTCACATTCTGCATCTGGGTTTTTGTAGTTTATAGTGGCCGGAATATAATTATCTTTCAAAGCTAATGCACTGATAATAGCTTCAACAGCTCCGGCTGCCCCTAGTAAATGCCCGGTCATGGATTTTGTAGAACTTACTGCTAATTTGTAGGCATGTTCTCCAAACACTGTTTTGATTGCGGCAGTTTCATATTTATCATTGTAAGGTGTTGAGGTTCCATGGGCATTGATATAATCTACTTCATCAGGTGCAATACCTGCATCTTCAATAGCAAGTTTCATAGCTCTGGCTCCGCCTTCTCCGTTAGGCGCCGGAGCTGTGATATGATATGCATCATCGGTAGAGCCGTATCCAACAACTTCTGCAATTATTTCTGCCCCTCTGCTTCTAGCATGTTCCAATTCTTCGAGTATAAGAATACCTGCCCCCTCACCCATTACAAACCCGTCTCTTTCAGCATCAAACGGACTGCATGCGCATTTAGGATCTTCATTCCTTGTAGACATTGCTTTCATAGAACAAAAACCGGCAAAAGATAATGAAGTGATAGGAGCCTCTGCACCTCCTGTGATTACTACGTCCACATCACCATTACGAATGGCTCTAAAGGCATCTCCAATAGCGTTGGTACCTGAAGCGCAGGCTGATACAATTGTTTCATTTACTCCTTTAGCTCCGGTCATTATTGCGATGTGCCCTGCTGCCATATTAGAAATCATCATTGGAATAAAAAACGGACTTACTCTTCCAGGCCCTTTGGATAACATTGTATTATGTTGATCTTCCAAAGTCTCAATTCCCCCAACACCAGACCCCAGAATTACTCCTACTCTCTCTCCATTTAACTCTTTCATATTGATTTTGGCGTCTTCAATGGCCATCATACATGCTGCTATGGCATAGTGGGTATATCTATCCATTCTTTTTGCTTCTTTTTTATCTATATATTGGGTAACATCAAAATCTTTTACCTCTGCAGCAATTTTACAAGTATATTCGCTTGCATCAAAACGTGTTACATAATCTATCCCGCATTTTCCTTCTTTAATTGCATTCCAAAAATTGATCTTCCCATGTCCAATAGGTGTTACAGCACCTACGCCCGTTACTACTACTCTTCTTTTCACTTTATTTACCCCCAATCTGTTTAGCTTTAAATTTCATATGCTAAGAACTTAATAAATAATATATATTAAAACAAAAAGTCATCAACTTTTTTGATTATTAACACCAATGCAAACCTTTTCTTTGGATAAACGGAAGAATATAGACAAAAAGTCCCGATAGACGGGACTTTTTGTTAGCTATTGGCTTTGATATACTCTACTACATCACCAACAGTTGAAATTTTTTCCGCTTCTTCATCTGGAATTTCCAAATCGAATTCTTCTTCAAGAGCCATTATAAGTTCAACGATATCCAATGAATCTGCGCCTAAATCGTCAATGAAGGAAGCTTCCATTGTTACATCATCTTCTTCAACTCCTAGTTGATCAACAACGATCTCTCTTACCTTTTCAAATACCACAGCATTCACCTCCTTCCGAAGTAGAAAATTTTGTAAAGTGAATATTGGCTATATAAAGATAATATTACATTACCAGTCCACCGTCAATATGTAAAACTTGACCTGTAATATAATTTGCATCATCTGAAACCAAAAAAGCAACAACATTTGCCACATCATCCGGCGTCCCAAACCTTTTGAGCGGAATGTTTTTCATATATTCTTCTTTTACGGTTTCAGATAATTTATCTGTCATATCTGATTGAATAAAACCCGGTGCGATTGCATTACAGTTAATTCCTCTTGGTGCCAGTTCTTTGGCAGTTGATTTTGTTAATCCTATCAGGCCTGCTTTGGAAGCAGAATAGTTTGCCTGGCCTGCATTTCCCATTACACCTACTACCGAAGCCACATTTACAATTTTACCTGAGCGTTGTTTCATCATAATTCTTGTTACAGCTTTAATACAATTGAATGCACCCTTTAAATTAATATCTAAAACATCATCCCAATCTTTTTCACTCATCTTCATGATTAATGTATCCCTGGTAATACCGGCGTTATTAATCAAGATGTCAACTGAACCGAATTTTTCTACAGCTTGCTGGACAACTGCTTCAACATCCTGTGGATTTCTTACATCTCCTTTGCATACAATTGCATTTCCCCCATTGCTATTTATTTCTTCAGCAGTTTTATCTGCATCTATAGAAGACGGAATATCATTAATTACAATATTTGCACCCATTTGCGCTAATTTCATGGCAATTGCCTTGCCGATACCTCGGCCTGCACCAGTAATAATTGCTGTTTTCCCTTGCAGACTCATTTTTGCACCCCCATCTCACTTATTGTTTTTTCTAACGAGGCTAAGTCTTCAACGTTATGTATTATTGCCGTTTTATCTATTTTTTTTACAAAGCCGCCAAGAACTTTGCCGGGACCCACCTCAATAAAAGTATCTACTCCATCCTTCAGCATTTTTTTAATACTTTCTTCCCATTTTACAGAAGTACTAACCTGTTTTATGAGTAATTCTTTTATTTCATCTTTACTTTTTACATATTCTGCATTTACATTTGAAATAAGAGGAATATTCAAATCCTTAATTTCTACTTTTTCTAATTCTTCAGCTAACTTATCTCCTGCCGGTTTAAGCATGCTGCAGTGGAATGGAGCGCTAACCGGTAAAATCATTGCCCTTTTTGCTCCTTTTCCCTTCGCAACTTCACATGCCTTTTCGACAGCTTTAACTTCACCGGCAATAACAATTTGTCCGGGGCAATTAAAATTTGCCGGCTCTACAATTCCTTGATCTTTTGCCTGTTCGCAGCATGCAATGACATCTTCGCTTTCTAATCCCATAATGGCTGCCATTGTACCCACACCTAACGGGACAGCTTCCTGCATAAATTTCCCCCGTTTTCGTACAAGCTTTACGGCATCGGCAAAATCAATAGATCCCGCAGCTACATGAGCAGTATATTCACCCAAACTAAGTCCTGCAACTACATCGGGTTTTATTCCTTTTTCCTTTAACACTTCAAGACATGCTACGCTGGTAGTTAATATTGCCGGCTGGGTATTTTCGGTGATTTTTAACGTTTCTTCATCACCTTCAAAAATCATGGCCTTAATATCAAAGCCCAGTGCACCGGATGCTTTTTCATAAATTTCATTTGCTTTTTCAAAGTTTTCCACAAGGTCTTTTCCCATTCCTACAGATTGGGAACCTTGGCCGGGAAAAATGAAAGCAACTTTACCCATATTAATTCCCTCCACAAAAAGATTTTATCCTTTCAATTACACCATAGGTATTACCGATTAAATCATCTATAATATCTTTACATGGTTTGATATCATCAATTAGCCCTGCAATTTGCCCTGCCATAACAGAACCATTAACGACATCCCCATTACATACGGCTGCTTGAAGTTTTCCTCTCCCCAGGTTTTCCAACTCCTCTATGGAAGCTCTGCTTTCTTCCAGCTTGTCAAACTCTTTTGTAAGTTTGTTTTTAAGAGATCTGACAGGATGTCCTGTCGAACGTCCTGTTACAACAGCATCCCTGTCCTTGGCATCTAACACTGCTTTTTTATAATTTTCATGGACTGCACATTCTGTGGAGCATATAAAACGGGTTCCTATCTGTACTCCTTCGGCACCTAGGGCAAAAGCTGCAACAACAGCTCTGCTGTCAGCAATACCTCCCGCTGCAATTACAGGTATATCAACAGCATCTGCTACCTGTGGTACCAACACCATTGTGGTTAATTCTCCAATATGGCCTCCTGATTCAGTTCCCTCAGCTATTACAGCATCTGCCCCTTCCTTTTCCATTCTTTTGGCAAGAGCTACTGAAGGAATAACCGGAATGACTTTAGTACCAATCGATTTAAGTTTTTCAACATATTTACCGGGATTTCCTGCTCCTGTGGTTATGACAGGAACCTTTTCCTTATAGATAACTTCCATTACCTCTTCTACAAAGGGAGAAAGCAGCATTACATTAACACCAAAAGGCTTATCCGTCATCTCCTTGGCTTTTATAATCTGATTTCTCACCCAGTCTGCAGGAGCATTACCGGCTGCAATAATACCAAGCCCGCCCGCATTAGATACCGCCGATGCTAATTCCGCAGTGGACACCCACGCCATCCCTCCTTGAAGAATAGGATATTGTATTCCTAATATGTCGCATATTCTCGTTTTCATAGCCATCCTCCTTTTTTACTTATACCACTTCACCACTGCCGAGCTCCACGTTAATCCTCCGCCAAAACCTACTAACACAATTAGGTCATCATTTTTAATAAATCTGCTTTTCACAGCTTCATATAATGCAATAGGTATGGATGCAGCAGAAGTATTACCATACTTTTGAAGGTTAGTAAAAATTTTATTATTATCAAACTTTAACCGTTTTGCAGCTCCATCAACAATTCTTAAATTTGCCTGATGCGGGACAATTGCATCTACATCATGAATATTCAAATTAATTTTTTCCAAAACAGCTAAAGTTGCATCGGCTATTATTTTTACAGCAAATTTGAATACCTCCGACCCATTCATCCAAATTGTCCTGGGGTTTTCAGGGTCTCTTTTTTCCAATTCCTGAGGTTCAAGGGCCAGACTTGGAACGGTAAGATGTTTGCCTATGGAACCGTCAGCACCAAGATGAGTAGACAAAATACCCCGTCCTTCATCTACAGGCTTTAATACTACTGCACCGGCACCATCACCAAAAAGTACACATGTATTTCTGTCTTTCCAATCTGTAATCTTTGATAGACACTCGGCACCAATTACCAGTGCATTTTTATAATATCCGCTGGTAATAAACTGGCTTGCTACAGTAAGCCCATAGGTAAAACCGGAACATGCGGCATTCAAATCAAAAGCTGCTGCATTAACAGCACCTATTTTATGCTGCACAATACATGCTGTTGAAGGGCTGAACATATCAGGCGTAATCGTCGCTACAATGATCAACTCCACCTCTTCAGGTTTTATGCCGGCGTCTTCCAGCGCATTTATCGCAGCCTTTGATGCCAGGTCAGAAGTGAATGTATTTTCATCTGCTATGTGCCTTTGTTCAATTCCTGTCCTGGTTTTTATCCACTCATCTGACGTATCGACCATTTTTTCCAGATCAAAATTTGTAAGTATCTTTTCAGGAACACAAACTCCCAGTCCTACGATCCCTGCATTTTTATTCATTTGAATCAAAGTTATCCTCTCCCGTCACACAAATATATTGCTTTATTTCATCAATAACCCCTGTCTCCACAAACTTTTTCGTCTGTCTAATTGCAGAGTAAAAAGCTTTGGCATTTGAACTTCCGTGTGCTTTAATGACGACTCCGTCGATTCCCAGCAATGGTGCGCCTCCATACTCAGTGTAATCCATTTTTTTCTTAAATTCTTTTAGTCCGCTTTTTACCAGCAAAGCAGAGAAGTAAGTCAAAATATTTTTGGTAAAAATTTTCTTAATATTTGAATAGAATGTCAGCCCCATACCTTCCATTAACTTTAACATAACATTTCCAACAAACCCGTCACAAACGATAACATCGGCAATACCGCCGGGAATTTCTCTTGCTTCAATATTCCCTAGAAAGTTTATAGGAGCATTTTTTAATAAATTATAGGCAGTTTTAGTTAAGTCGTTTCCTTTTCCTTCCTCTGTTCCTACATTTACCAACCCTACTCTAGGTGTATCAATTCCCAGAACTTTTTTCATATAAGCGGATCCCATTATACCAAACTGCAAAAAATTTTCTGGCTTACAACTAGTATTTGCTCCTGCGTCGACAAGTAGCGCACATCCATTATCAGTAGGGAGTATGGGAGTCAATGCTGGTCTGTCTACTCCTTTTATTCTACCAACGAGTAACAGAGCCCCGGTTAACAATGCTCCTGTGTTACCGGCAGAAACAAACGCATCTGCTTCCCCGGTTTTTAACATCTTTAAACCTACAACCAAAGAGGAGTCTTTTTTATTTTTTATGGCTTTTGTGGGAGTATCCTCATTCGTAATAATTTCATCAGCATTTTTTATATGTACCTTTTCAACAGGAAATTTATAAGCTTGCAATTCCTCTTTGATAATACTTTCCTTCCCAATCAAAACGATGTTAATATCAAAGTCCTTTACGGCTTGTATACTTCCTTTAATAACTTCTTTAGGTGCATGGTCTCCACCCATTGCATCAATGGCTATCCTCATTCATTTACCTCCTCTTGATTTCTCCATTCAGAGAAACAAGAATAAATTTACCCCTAAACACTTCAATTTGTTTTTCTTTAATTTTTACCCAAACGATGTATTTATTTTCACGGATTCTAATTACTTCCGCCTTCGCAATCAATTTGGTTCCGGCGTATACCGGGCTTTTATATTTGATGTTTGCTACGCCTATTAATGCAACTTGTGCATCAATTACTGCAATTGCCAAGGTTTCTGCAAGCGAATATATAAAATGCCCACGAACAATTTTTGTCTTTTCAAACACCATACTCTCATCTGTTTCAAATATGGATATTCCGCTTTTTCCAAGATTAATATCCACCAGTTCGCCTACAATTTCTTTGCTCTGTATTGATTTAACCTTATTATAACTGTTTTCAGCCACATTTTTAATTCTTTCTCTAAGTTCAGGTATTCCTAATTCCAATCTATCAAGGCGTATCGTAGGTACACTAACATTAAATATCTCCGCCAGCTCTTCATCAGTTAAAAAAGGATCTTCTTGCAACTGTTCCAGTAAATGATTCTGCCTCTCCTTCTTAGAAGATATTCTCCCCATCCAACACACCTCAAATTGGTTTATAATATAGTATTATTACCTGGTTATAATTATTAATCATAATCAGTATAATACAAATTTTTAAAAATATCAATAATTAAAATTAAAAAAATACATCTTTTTACAACAAGATGTATTTTTAATAAAAACTATATAAAATATACATACAAAATGAGATTTAGATTGAGATTATAAATATAGTGGCGCTTTTAACGCCACAAATGTCTTAAGTCTTAGTCTTAATCTCAATCTTATTCTTAATTTATATCAATAACCTTCCAGTTTTTAGCTAAATAATCTATACCCGAAAAGACAGTAAATATCACCGCAATAAGCATCGTAATTTGCCCAAAGGAAAACCCGAACAACCTGAATGAAAAATTATCGATGAGTATAGCAACAATCGCAATAATCTGGGTAACGGTTTTAATTTTTCCCCACATGCTGGCTGCAATGATGATACCTTCCGAAACGGCGACAACTCGTAAGCTCGTCACGACAAACTCCCGGGTAATAATGATCATTGCCACCCAGGAAGACAATTTATTTAACTCTACTAAAGAGATAAGTGCTGCTGTTACAAGCAGCTTATCTGCAAGAGGGTCAACAAATTTGCCAAAATTGGTGACCAGCTTCCATTTTCTTGCAACATAGCCATCCAGACCATCGGTAACAGCAGCAATAATAAATATTCCTACTGCAATATAAGCTCCGTAAGGAAACTTTGTAAGTAAAAAAAACATAAAAATAGGAACAAGAAATATCCTGAGCATCGTTATTTTATTTGCAAGATTCATTTGAGATCTCCCCTATTAAGTCATAATTAACGGCTTTTTTTACTAAAACCTTCACGAAATCACCAGGTTTTAAAGTTGTTTTACTATTAAAAAATACCTTACCGTCTATATCTATGGAATCGGCATAGGTACGTCCATAATAGCAATTGGTTTTACCATCATATCCCTCTACCAGTACTTCATAGAGTTTGTTAATTTTGTTTTGGTTAATTTCTTTTGAAATTTTGCTTTGCAAGTACATAAGCCTTTCATATCTTTGCTGTTTGACTTCTTCACTGACTTGTCCTTCAAATTCGGCAGCCGGTGTATCTTCTTCCTGGGAATATTTAAAAACTCCCATTCTATCGAATTTAATATCCTGAATAAATTCCTCAAGTTCTTTAAAATGCTGTTCTGATTCCCCGGGAAAACCGACGATAATAGAGGTCCTTATTGCCACATCAGGAATCCTGCTCCTAATCCTGCTCAGCAAATCAATTAACTTTTCCCGTGTACCTCTTCTTCCCATTTTTTTTAAGATATAATTACTGCTGTGTTGAATAGGAATGTCAAGGTAATTGCAAACCTTCTCCTGTGCAGCAATTGTCTCAATAAGTTCTTCAGTGATATCTTCCGGATAGCAGTAATGCAACCGGAGCCATTTTATATTCTCAATTCTGCACAGTTCATTTAACAGCTCATGAAGCTTGTGCTCACCATATATATCCATCCCATAGCGGGTAGTATCCTGTGCAATAATAATTAATTCTTTGACCCCCTGCTCAGAAAGCTGTCTGGCTTCAGTTGCTACATCTTCAATGGTTCTACTCCGATACTTTCCTCTTAGTTTTGGAATAATGCAATATGTGCAATGGTTATCACACCCATCGGATATCTTTAAATATGCAGTGTAGGAAGGAGTACTTTGGAACCGGGGTAACCCTTCTTCAGGCGTATAGTCTGGATTTCCATATTTTAATACTTTGCTGCCCTTAAATGCCTCACCTATTACTTCTGCAATTTCGTGATAGTTGCCTGTCCCTACTACAGCATCCACTTCAGGAATTTCTTTGACGACTTCATCTTTATAGCGTTCTGCCAGACATCCAGTGACAATTAATAACTTACAGGAACCGACTTCTTTATATCTTGCCAACTCTAAGATATTTTCAATTGATTCCTGTTTAGCAGACTCTATAAAACCACAGGTATTAACGATTAATATATCGGCTGCTGCAGGATCGTTGGTAATGCCAAACCCTTCTTTAGACAATAATCCCAGCATTACTTCCGTATCAACAAGATTTTTTGCACAACCGAGAGATACAACACCAATCTTATATTTCAACATCATCCCTTCTTTCTGCCTAAATTTTTTCTTCAGTTGCACTAAGTATGTCTTTTATACTTTGATTGATAACATTTAAATCATATCCTTTTCCTATAAAATAATTTTTTATTTTGTTTAAAGACTTTTCATCTATTGTTTTAACAGAAGTTAATTTTTTTTGCAAAAGAGGTTTTAATCTCTGTGTTTCATTAACTTCCAATTTAGATAACTGGTTTTGGATGATGGCTTCATCAACACCCTTTCTTTGCAATTCAACATTTATTCTATGAATACCAATTTTTTTTAAATTTAGTGCATCTTTAATATATTTTTCAGTATACGTTGTGTCGTCAATATATTGCAATACCTTAAGTTCACGTATTACCTTTTCAATAGTAGATCCATCAAATCCCGACTGTTTCAATTTGGTTTTGACTTCAAATTCAGTACGTTTCTTAAATATACTAAATTTAATTGCTATCTTTTTTGCCCTTGAAAAGCTGCGAGTTTCATTTATCTCTTTTATTTCTTTTTCACTGATTTCTTTTCCCACATATAAGTTTAACCTAAACCAATCCTCTTCATCAATACTAAAATGATATTTTCCATCAACATACACCGATATCCTATTTGAATTGTTTTTTTGTGTCTCGGCTGAAGTAATAATCATTTACCTGAACCGTTATAAGAAACTTATAAAAAGTTATAAAATTTATAACTTTTATGTTCTTTTCCTTATTCATAGAGTCCGCTTTCGGAATCCTACTTGCGTTTGGTATGACTCTCCAAAGGCTTAAATTCCGATGTAACGACACCGTACATACCAACATAATTCGTTAAGTGAATTATGCTGATTTTCCATATTTCATTAGATTTATAGCTGCATTTATATCTCTGTCATGCATTATTCCACATTCAGGACACACCCATTTTCTTGTTGATAAAGACATCTTATCTAAAATATATCCACATTCACTACATGTCTTGCTTGATGGATAATACCTGTCTGCTACTATAAACCTAATATGATTCCATTTACATTTATATTCCATTATTCTACGAAACTCGCTAAACATTTGTTCTTGTACGGATTTTGCTAATTTATGGTTTTTAACCATACCTTTAATATTTAAATTTTCCATACACACAAACTCTGGCTTGGCTTTCACCAGTTTAGCAGTTTCTTGATGTAAATAATTTGTACGAATGTCTTTTATTTTTTTATGGACTTTACGAATAAGGCACTCCAACTTAATAATGTTTTTAGTTTTCTTATAACGGTTTACACCTCCTTCTTTTTGTTTTTCATATTTTCTTGATAATTTACGTTGGAGTCTTTTTAATTTTTTATTTAATCTTCTTATTTCTTGACTCTTATTAATATTAGGTATTTTTCTACCATCATTAATTACTGCTAAATCTTTAACTCCTAAGTCAATGCCTATTCCATCTGAATACTTTTGGTTGTTGGTAGGTTTATAATCAATACTTACGGTTATAAACCAATTAAAACCATCAAATTTTATTCTTGGATTATAAAATTTTTCCGCTGTTTGTAATTCGATTCTATTTTCAGATAGTTTAATCCATCCTATCTTTTCAAGTTTTACTTTATCACCTTTAAATTTTAAATGTCCTAAATCTTCTCTGTGATAAAACCCTTGTTGTACATCTTTTTTGCTTTTAAATTTTGGATGTCCTTCTAAATCATAAACTGTCAATTGTCTACCTTGTCTTAATGCTTTTTTCTTAGTTTTTTCAGAATAATGTTTATTTTCTATTCTGAAAAAGTTTTTATAAGCTATGCATAAATCCTTTATTGCTTGTTTTGGTATTTGTGCTGAAACTTCATTTAACCAATTATATTCAGGATTTTTCTTTAGTTGTGTTAGTTCCTTTCTTAACTCTTCATCGTTTATAAACTTGCCACCGTTTTTAAAATTTTCTAATTGCTTAGATAAAGCCCAATTATAAGCCCATCGTGCTACATCTGCACATTTCTTTAATAAAGTCTTTTGTTTATTGTTAGGTAATAATTGTACTCTAATTGTCTTTATCATCTTCGGTCAACTCCTCAATCATTTTACGTGCTTTGTTTGCTCTTTTACCTTGAAGTTTACAAGAAAATACAGTTATTATTTGCACTAAATCTTCAACAAGTTCTTGTTGTTCAGTTTTTTCTGTACTATCTATTACTTCAATTTCACATCCATACAGATTAGATATATATTCCACCAATTCAAAACCAAATCTTAACAATCTATCTTTATAAAGAACAACGACTTTTTCAACTTCATTGTTGACTATTTTTCTTAATAATGTTCTTAATCCTTTTTTAGTATAATTAATCCCACTGCCTATATCTTCAATTATTTCATAATTTTTATTTTGTTTGTCTAAATATAATTTCATGTTTTCAACTTGTCGTTGTAAATCGTCTTTTTGTTTATACGAAGATACTCGGCAATATCCTATAATAACTTTTGATTTTTTATCTTCTTTAATATTTAATACTTGTTTTAATTGGTCATGCGAATAATATCTATATCCATTAGCACCTGTATGATGTGGAATAAGTAATCCTTTTTTGTCCCAGTTTCTTAATGTTTGAGGAGTTTTTCCAACTAATTTAGAAAACTCATGTATAGTATAATACTTCACATTAACCACCTCTAATTGTATTAGACTATACTAAATTATAAATGTCAACATTAATTTATGACTTTTTATAACTTTTTATTAACTGTTGTCAACCTCCAGAGCATCATAAGATTAAATATTTTCTTTAATAATGATAGCCTCCCTACGTTATAGAGAGGCTATCATTATTATACATGTGTTATTCAGCTTCTTCAATAATATTATCGGGAGATGGCAGACTTTTTAAAAATGCCAGGTTGAAATTCTCACGAATTTTATTTTCAATTTCTTGCGCTATTTCCGGGTTTTCTTTTAAATACTGCTTTGCATTTTCTCTTCCTTGCCCCAATCTGATATCACCATAAGAAAACCAAGCTCCACTTTTATTAATGATATCAATATTTACTCCAGTATCCAGAATATTTCCTTCTCTGGAAATTCCCTGCCCATATATAATATCAAATTCTGCTTCTTTAAAGGGAGGAGCAACTTTATTTTTTACGACTTTTACTTTTGTCCTGTTTCCTATCATATCATTTCCTTGTTTCAAGGTTTCCACCTTTCTAACATCCAGGCGGACAGAAGCATAGAACTTAAGAGCCCTACCACCGGGAGTAGTCTCAGGATTACCAAACATTACCCCAACTTTTTCTCTTAATTGGTTAATAAAAATAGCTGTTGTCTTTGACTTGCTAATAACTCCTGCAAGCTTTCTAAGCGCTTGAGACATAAGTCTTGCCTGCAGACCTACATGAGCATCTCCCATTTCCCCATCAATTTCAGCTTTTGGAACCAACGCAGCTACAGAGTCAATGACAATAACATCAATAGCACCGCTTCTTACAAGAGCTTCAGCAATTTCTAACGCTTGTTCTCCGGTATCCGGTTGTGCTACAATAAGATTTTCTATGTCAACACCTAACTTTTGAGCATAAACAGGGTCAAGGGCATGTTCAGCATCTATAAAAGCTGCTTCCCCTCCGGCTTTTTGTGCTTCAGCTATAACATGTAAAGCGACAGTAGTTTTACCTGAGGATTCGGGGCCAAAGACTTCTACAATCCTTCCCCTGGGAACTCCGCCAACGCCAAGAGCAATGTCAAGGCTGAGGGCTCCGGTAGATATAGCTTCAATATTCAGATGAGTGGTTTCTCCCAATTTCATGATTGCTCCTTTACCAAATTGCTTTTCAATTTGACTAAGAGCCATTTCTAGTGCTTTTTTCTTTTCTATCATCATTTTCCCGCCTTTATCATTAATTAATATCACAAGAACAAATGTTCTTATTCATTATATCCTATTTACACGTAAAGGTCAACTAATTTTGTAAAATATGGGTATATATTTTTTAGTTGATGAATGTTGTGAAAAGAACGTTATGAAAAGGCTTAGAGCCTTAAATTCTTACTTTGTTTCACCGGTGAGAAGGTATTTTCTTAACATATCTAAAGCATTCATAACGGTTATGTTTCTGATTCTTTCTCTATTCCCAACAAGCCTCAGTTCATTATACCAGCACTTTTGTTGAGTAGCCATTCCAACATATACAAGCCCTACCGGTTTTTGCGGGGTTCCGCCCCCAGGACCGGCAATACCGGTAATGGAAATTCCTATATCTGCTTTAGATCGTTCCCTTATACCTTTAGCCATTTCCAGCGCAGTTTGGCAGCTAACTGCTCCGTACTGTTGTAAAGTATCCTGTGATACTCCTAATAGATTTACTTTCGATTCATTACTGTACGTTACTACACCTGTATGAAAACATTTGGATATACCTGGTGTACTTGTAATTTTTTCAGCAAGTAATCCTCCTGTACACGATTCGGCAGTTGCAAGGGTTAAATTTTTCTCCATAAGAAGTTTACAAGTTACCTCTTCTAAACTTTCTTCTTCTATCCCATAAACCATTATCCCAAGCCGGTTTCTTATTTGTTCTTCAACAGGCGCGATAAGACCTTTTGCAACCTCTTCGCTTTCACATTTAGCAGTGATTCTCAAAGTTACTTCACCCTGTTTTGCATAGGGAGCTATAGTAGGATTACTTTGATTTTCAAAAATATCAATCAATTTTTCCTCTAAAGAAGATTCTCCAATGCCAAATATTCTTAATACCTTTGAATATATCGTATATGGTGATTTTTTGAGTAAGTAAGGGTATACGTATTCCTTAAACATGGGCTGCATTTCTTTAGGTGGTCCTGGAAGCATAATTACGATGTTATTGTCTTTTTCGATGATACATCCTGGTGCTGTTCCATTATTATTAGGCAGTATTATACTTCCCTCAGGCAGAAAAGCCTGCTTTTCATTATTGGAAGCCATCACCCGGTGCATTTTGGCAAAAAATTCTTTTATTTTATCCAAGCTTTCCTGATGAAGTTTTAACTGAAGATTTAGCACCTGAGCAATTGTTTCCTTTGTTAAATCATCTTTGGTAGGGCCAAGGCCGCCTGTTAGAATAACAATATCCGCCCTTTTTAGTGCGGTTTGCAGTGTTTCTTCCAAACGTTTCTGATTATCTCCTACTACCGTTTGAAAATATACATCAATTCCCAGATTTGAAAGCTCAACGGATAAAAATTGTGCATTAGTATTTAATATTTGACCCAAGAGTAATTCAGTTCCTACAGCAATGATTTCCGCGTTCATAAAACCAGCCTCCTTCAATATTTTTGACTAATATAAAGAGTACTACTGTATAATTTTAGCACAATTTATTAAATTTATCATGCTATTTTTGTTAATTCTTTATTGTACTGGGTATACTTTTATAAAGAAAAACTGTTTTTATATTATATCGAGGAGGTTATCATATGCTTCACAAGATTACAGGTAAAATATCAGTAGTTGGTGCTGGATTTGTAGGATCTACAACAGCGTATACATTGATGCTTAGCGGACTGGTATCGGAAATTGTCATTGTAGATATTAACAAAGACAAGGCCGAAGGTGATGTCATGGATATGAATCATGGTATGCCTTTTGTGCGCCCGGTACAGATTACGGCTGGAGATTTTAAAGATTGCCACGGCTCCGATATTGTAATTATCACTGCCGGAGCTAATCAAAAGCCTGGGGAAACCCGGATCGATTTAGTAAAAAAGAATACTGAAATTTTCAAATCAATTGTTCCTGAAATCATAAAGTATTGTGAGGATTCTATATTGCTAATTGTAACCAATCCCATAGACATTCTTACATATGTAACTTTAAGGATTTCCGGACTTTCACCAAAAAAAGTAATTGGCTCTGGGACAGTTCTGGATACATCAAGATTTAAATTTTTGCTTAGCCAGCATACAGGAGTTGATGCAAGAAATATTCATGCATATATACTAGGTGAACATGGGGATACAGAAGTTGCAGCCTGGAGTCTGACAAATATTGCCGGAATGACTATGGAAGAATTCTGCAATTATTGCGCAAAATGTGAAGGATATTCTAAACAGGAAACCTATGAAAATGTAAAAAATGCCGCATACAAAATCATTGAAAAGAAAGGCGCAACCTATTATGCTGTTGCCCTGGCGGTAAGAAGAATTGTAGAATGTATATTAAGGGATGAACGTTCAATCTTAACCGTATCCAGTCTAATGACCGGACAGTATGGTATTAATGATGTATGTTTAAGTTTGCCTACAATTGTTAATGAAAAAGGTATTGATAGAATTTTAGAAGTGCCTTTAGCTGATGAAGAAGTACAGTTATTAAGAAAATCTGCATCAGCATTAAAAGATGTTATAAAACAAATACCGATTGATTAAGATATGAATAAAAAGTTCATGGTTCGTAGTTCATAGTAAAATGAATATTTTTATGCCCATTAACCAAGAACTGCGAACCATGAACGATTTTCATACTAACGCCCATGCCGGGCGCACCCGGCACAAATAATGATGAAAATATGCTTGATTGCTCAGAGAAGCTATTTTTATACTAAATCCCGTCAGGCTTAGGCGGTATGATAGCCCAGGCAACCAGATAGGCGATAAGTCCGCCTAAACCCACAGAAAAAATAGTAGCTACTACCCATAGTAACCTAATAAGGGTCGAATCTACCCCAAAATATTCGCCAATTCCACCACATACTCCTGCCCATTTTTTATCGGTATTAGAAAGATATAATTTCTTTTCCATTTTTACGCCTCCAGTGCGATTTTGAAATATTCTATAAGATTGTACGGAAATAAATCTGGAAAGTATGATAATCCGTTTAAAGTTTACAGCTTACTATGAACTATTCCTCTACCTTTCAATAACTATTTCCAACACTTCTGTTTCATTTACAGCCGTATCGACCATTCCTTCTACATCAAGGTGAGATTCCGATTCCAGCAGCTTACTCAATTGAGGTTTTGTTTTTGGATGTTTAGGAACAAAAACTGTACAGCAATCTTCATAGGGTAAGATGGATATTTCAAAGGTTTCGATTTTTCTTGCTATGGCGACAATTTCGTCCTTATCCATCCCAATCAAAGGACGGAATACCGGTAAGTCTACTGCGGCATTTGTTACTCCAAGGCTTTGTATGGTTTGACTGGCAACCTGTCCCAGGCTTTCTCCCGTAATGAGTGCATTAGAATTATTTTTTAAAGCAATTTTTTCAGCTATTTTCATCATAAATCTTCTCATTATTAGAGTAAGTTGTTCATCAGGGCACTTTTCATGGATTTTCAATTGTATATCAGTAAAAGGTACTATATGCAATTTGATCTTTCCACAGTAAGAAGCTAATATTTTCGTGAGTTCAATCACCTTATCCTTAGCCCGCTCACTGGTATAGGGATAGCTGAAGAAATGGACCGCTTCAATTTCAACACCTCTTTTGGCAATCATCCATCCTGCAACTGGACTGTCAATACCACCGGACAAGAGCAATGTCGCTTTTCCGTTAGTACCGATTGGCATACCACCTACTCCGGAAATTTTCTCAGTATATACATATGCTGAGGTATCCCTAACCTCAACATTCACAACTATGTCAGGATTATTAACATCCACCTTTAGATGGGTAACCTGGCTTAAAATATATCCACCTACTTCCCTGCTGATTTCGGGAGATTTTAAAGGAAACCGTTTGTCCGCCCGCTTCGTTTCCACTTTAAAAGTCTTATGGTTGGCTAATACAGGCAGCAAGTATTCAGCAGCTTTTTTCTTGATTGAATCTATGTTTTTTTCTACTTTTGCCACACGACTTATAGAGACAATTCCAAAAACCTTTTTTAGTCTCTCTATTATTTTTGAAATTTCAATATTATCAGTAACTGGTTCAATATAAATAGTAGCCTGTGCCCGGGTAATTTTAATCTTTCCAAGATCATGTAAAACTGCTTTAATATTTCTAACAAGTTTATCTTCAAATAGCGGTCTATTTAAACCCTTTAATATTATTTCTCCATATTTCACTAATACCAATTCGTTCATTTTTTTACCTCCGTGTATATTTTCTCAACTGTTGAATGATGGTACTTAACTGTTCTACACAATATTCTATATCTTCTAAAGTATTAAATGCAGATACACTGAATCTTATTGCCCCTTCAATACATTCACGTTCAACACCCATTGCAGTTAAAACGTGACTGGGAGAAGGTTTGTTTGAAGAACAGGCTGACCCGGTAGAAACAAATATCCCCTTATCTTCCAATGCATGAAGAAGAACCTCTGCTCTAATTCCCGGAAAAGAAACATTTAATATATGAGGTGCATTTTTACCGGCAACTTGTCCATTTATAATTATTTTATCTATTTTTTCTATTATCTTTTTCTTCAAAGTTTCTTTGAGCTCATTCATGGTTGAGATTGCATTATTTAGATTTTGAAAAGTTAGTTCAACTGACTTTCCAAATCCTATAATTCCAGGGACGTTTTCAGTTCCTGAACGCATATTAAGTTCCTGATTTCCTCCATAGACAATAGGTTTTATTAATACGCCTTTTTTTATAAATAGTGCCCCCACGCCTTTTGGTCCATGAATCTTATGTGCACTAACAGATAATAAGTCGATTCCAAATTGTTTTGGTGTAAATGAAATCTTTCCAAAAGATTGTATTGCATCAACATGGAATATAGCTTTTGATTGTTTTAAATCCAATATGTCCCTAACTTCTTTAATAGGCTGGATAGTTCCAACTTCATTATTTACATGCATTATACTTACCAGGATGGTATCGTTACATATGGCTTTTTCCAACTGTCCTAAATCTATTATTCCGTTTTTATCTACTTGTATATACGATACTCTGAAACCTTCTTCTTCAAGATATTTAAAAGTATTTAATACTGAAGGATGTTCTATGACAGATGTAATAAGATGGTTGCCTCTCTTCTTATTTGCTGCAGCTATCCCTCTAATTGCTATATTATTGGATTCTGTGCCGCCGGAAGTAAAAAAAAGCTCACTGCTCTTTACGTCTAAAGCTCTGGCAATGATTTCCCTGGACTTCTTGATTGCCCTTTCTGCATTAATACCCTTTATATGCAACGAAGATGGATTCCCGTAATTATCCGTTAGCGTCTCTACCATTGCATCTACCACTTCTATGTAAGGTTTAGTTGTTGCACTGTTATCTAGATAAATTTCTTTTTGCATAAGCTACCACCTCATTGAAAATCATAATAATATTATTACCCTAAACACGTTTAAATTTTCCATTTTATTATTGTATATTAATTACATAAATTTTGCAAACCAAATAAAGTTTCGAAGGTGTATATTTTTTAGGTGATGCGGCTTTTCCTCCGTTGCGTTAACAGGCTCTAAGCCTTTTCGCAACATTCTTTCCATAATATTCATCAACTAAATTAAATGCACCCAGTTTTGAAAGTGTAAAGTTATCATATTTTGTACATATAAAGTAATTGAAAATATCAAAAAATAGTAAGTAAGACTTTAGTCCTACCAGTTGTTCTGATATAATATTACTATGTTGTGCTCGAAAAATTGCAGACGATATATCGATAACCAATGTAAAATAATGTTTTTACATGGCAGATAAAGTCAATAAGGTCACAGTTCACGGTTCACAGTTCTCAGTTCACAGAAATTAGCCAAGAAAATCCTGTGAACCGTGAACTGTGAACTCTGAACTAAAATAGACAATGTAAAGTACTTAGTAATACTTATATATATTTTGATAAAGGGGGACAAAAAGTGGGGACAAATTTTGACAGTGAATTATTTGAAGGACTAAAAAGTCTCGGATTTGATAACCTGGATGATATTTCAATATATAAAAAAGAAGATGAAAAGACCGAACAAAAGAAGGCCATGGACAAGAATGAAGAAGATTATCTGTTTGACCGCAAAATACAATGTCCCGTTTGTGGTTCAAACATTTCTGTACGTGCAGTTAGATCATCAAGCGTAAGGATACTATCCCGGGATAGCGATTTTATGGTTTATTATAAGGGTCCAAACCCAATGCTTTATGATGCATGGGTATGTATACAATGTGGCTATGCTGCTATTTCCTCTCAATTTCATAGTGTTTCTGTCCAGCAAATTAAAGCGATACGTGAAAAAATATGTTCCAAATGGAAGCCAAAAAATTATGGTCCCGTATATGACGTAGATGTTGCTATTGAGCGCTATAAACTTGTGCTGCTTAATGCGATTGTCAAAAATGCAAAAACCAGTGAAAGAGCACTTATATGCCTTAAGCTTGGCTGGTTAAACAGATTGAAAAAAGATTTAGAAAATGAAAAAAAATTCCTTTACCAGGCGCTCCAGGGATTTATAGATGCTTTTGAAAAAGAACGTTTCCCTATAGCGGGAATGGATGAAGCTAGTCTAACTTATCTTATAGGGGAATTGTACAGAAGATTAGATGATAATTCCAACGCTTTATTATGGTATAGTAGGGTGCTTTGTAACCGAACGGCAAAAAATAAAATTAAGGATATGGCCCGTGAACAAAAACATTTAATATCCGAAGAAAAGAAAAAAGAAGAGATAAGTGAACAAAGACAAAGTAAAGAAATCATCAATACTGGAAAAAAACAAAGTCTTTTGAGTGGATTTTTTAACTGGGGTAAATAGATATGTACATAAATATTACTAAATTACCATAATATACATTAATAAAGTTTCTTTTTATAGGAAACTATATTAATGGAGGTGATATCGATGCCTAATACTAATAAAAAATTAGTTCCTGAAGCTAGAGCAGCATTAGACAGATTTAAAATGGAAGCTGCCAGTGAAGTTGGCGTTAGCTTGAAGCAGGGTTATAACGGTGACTTAACAGCCAGACAGGCTGGTTCTGTTGGCGGACAGATGGTTAAGAAAATGATTCAACAAGTTGAACAGGGCATGGCTGGCAAATAATAATGATGTAATATTAATAAAAGTAGTCGTAAATAAATTACGACTACTTTTATTTACTTTGTGCAGCCTTTAAAACCATTTGCTGGTGCCGTTCATCAACCCGGTCGGTTCCATGAGTTTTGCTTTTATAGAAGTGTATATCTACAACCCCTGACATATTATTATTTTTAACACCATCTAAATTTGCCCCTCTGCCATACCCTCCGCTTCTATTATCCACTATTTTACCAAAAGGCTGATCATCTCTTCCGGCATGTGGCATCGCTGCTATTGAAGCGGCCATCTCTCTTCCATTTACATTTACAATAATTGCCCTTCTTTCCCAACTCCAATTACCGCCATATATCTTCTTTAAGATTTCTGTATCTTTTTGGGTAAGTGTCTCAACATCTGCATGATTGTATCCAGCAACCCTTTTAACTTTAAAACTTAAACCTGTGTCAACATCTGTTACAGTTGCAACTGCACCTCTTGGAAAAATATTTTCTGCCTCTGAAAACCATGGTACTAAAAGAGTTTGTGAAGATACTTTACTTCGGGAAACTTCATTTTTATTTGAAACCTTTCTATTAAGTGCTGACATAGTCTGGGGCCCTGCAATCCCATCAACTATTAAACCGTTATCTCTTTGAAATCTTATAACCGAAGCTTTAGTTATAGAACCATAATATCCCGTCACATCAACATTAAAATATCCCAGTTGTTTCAATTTAAGCTGTAGATCCGTTACTGCTTTCCCACTTGACCCTACTTTCATGATTACTGCATTATTCGTAACTGTTTGTGCAGATACTGGAGCAGCATATGTAATACTTCCGACTGAAATCATTAAACCTACAGTTCCTAAAATTACTGCTTTTTTAATATTCATAAATAACATCCTTTCCTTTTGTTTGCTTACGAGGTTAGTTGACGGGTTAGGTAAAAGGAGACAACACCCTGCCTAATAATTGGCTTCACCCCAATATGTTTGTTCCCCCGTTCTTTATTTATTAATAAAGATTCAGCAATTTTAGTTTACCATAATATTTTGTATAGGTCTAATTTTATATATTTAAATTAGCTGCTATTATAATGCATTAAGTCATTATTGCTCAGGTTTACTTAATATATTACAAAATTATTAAATATTATTACATAATTATTAAATTTTTCTGCAAAGATAGACATATCTAATACGTAAATATATCTATATATAATACACTTAATATGTTACATTGGGGCAAGTCGCATCATAAATAAAAACCAAAAAAAGACATACCCAATTGGATATGTCTTTTTGATCAGTTCCGGCAACGACCTACTTTCCCGGGAGGTCCCCCTCCAAGTATCATCGGCACGATGGAGCTTAACTACCGTGTTCGGAATGGGAACGGGTGTGTCCTCCATGTCATTGTCACCGGATAATTCAACTGTGTTGATTTTTCGTTCACAGGTCACGGTTTGAATTCTTAACCTGCTCTTTTAATTGCCTCAGGTACTCTTTCTTGTTCACCAGCATGTTCCCCATTCACCTTTCTACTGTGAACTGTGAACCATGAACTGTGAACTGTTTCATGTACCTTCAAAATTAAACAATGCTTTGACATGAGGTTTTTGCAAAAACCTTCTTCATATATTCTTTCCCGCAATTAACCTCGTCCTTAATAATTATTCATTGTTAATTGCTTTCTTGGTCAAGCCCTCGGTCTATTAGTATCAATCAGCTGAGTGCATTACTGCACTTACACCTTTGACCTATCTACCATGTAGTCTTCATGGGACCTTACTAGCTTTTGCTATGGGAAATCTTATCTTAGGGGGGGCTTCACGCTTAGATGCCTTCAGCGTTTATCCCTGCCGCACTTAGCTACCCAGCTGTGCACTTGGCAGTACAACTGGTGCACCAGTGGTGCGTCCATCCCGGTCCTCTCGTACTAAGGACAGCTCCCTTCAAATTTCCTGCGCCCGCGACAGATAGGGACCGAACTGTCTCACGACGTTCTGAACCCAGCTCGCGTACCGCTTTAATGGGCGAACAGCCCAACCCTTGGAACCTACTTCAGCTCCAGGATGCGATGAGCCGACATCGAGGTGCCAAACCTCCCCGTCGATGTGGACTCTTGGGGGAGATAAGCCTGTTATCCCCAGGGTAGCTTTTATCCGTTGAGCGACGGCAATTCCACTCTCTTACCGCCGGATCACTAACTCCAACTTTCGTTACTGCTCGACCTGTCCGTCTCGCAGTTAGGCTAGCTTTTGCGTTTACACTCTTTGCGCGATTTCCGACCGCGCTGAGCTAACCTTTGAGCGCCTCCGTTACCTTTTAGGAGGCGACCGCCCCAGTCAAACTGCCCACCTGACAGTGTCCCATACCCGGCTTACGGGTACTGGTTAGAATTTCGGTATCTCAAGAGTGGTATCCCAACGTCGACTCCATATACACTGGCGTGCATATTTCTTAGTCTCCCACCTATCCTGTACATGAAATACCAAAATCCAATATCAGGCTGCAGTAAAGCTCCATGGGGTCTTTCCGTCTAGTCGCGGGTAACCAGCATCTTCACTGGTACTACAATTTCGCCGGGCGCGCTGTTGAGACAGTGCCCAAGTCGTTACGCCATTCGTGCGGGTCAGAACTTACCTGACAAGGAATTTCGCTACCTTAGGACCGTTATAGTTACGGCCGCCGTTTACTGGGGCTTAAGTTCAAAGCTTCGCTCTTCGCTAACCTTTCCCCTTAACCTTCCAGCACCGGGCAGGCGTCAGCCCCTATACGTCGTCTTTCGACTTAGCAGAGACCTGTGTTTTTGCTAAACAGTCGCTTGGGCCTATTCTCTGCGGCCTGGTCTCCCAGGCACCCCTTCTCCCGAAGTTACGGGGTCAATTTGCCGAGTTCCTTAACAACGCTTCTCCCGTTCGTCTTAGGATTCTCTCCTCACCTACCTGTGTCGGTTTGCGGTACGGGCACCTCACCAATATGCAAGCTTTTCTTGTCAGTGTAGATTCATCTGCTTCGCTACTTGTTTTCGCTCCCTTTCGCCACACTCTACCAACGGTGTGGTCAGACTATCTTCCTGCGTCCCTTGCATACTTTTCGGCTTCGGTGGTTACGGAATTTCAACCGTATGTGCATCGACTACGCCTTCCGGCCTCGCCTTAGCTCCCGACTTACCTTGAGCGGACGAACCTTCCTCAAGAAACCTTAGGCTTTCGACGATTATGATTCTCACATAATTCTCGCTACTCATTCCGGCATTCTCACTTCTATCTCGTCCACATGTCCTTTCGGTCATGCTTCTGCCTACCATAGAAAGCTCCCCTACCATACTTGCGTATCCAAAGCTTCGGTATAGGTTTTAGCCCCGTTACATTTTCGGCGCAGAATCACTCGACCAGTGAGCTATTACGCACTCTTTGAATGAATGGCTGCTTCTAAGCCAACATCCTGGTTGTTTTAGCAACTCCACATCCTTTACCACTTAAACCTATTTGGGGACCTTAGCTGTTGGTCTGGGCTGTTTCCCTTTTGACTATGAAACTTATCTCCCATAGTCTGACTCCCGGACATCATCTCTATGGCATTCAGAGTTTGATAGGGTTCGGTAACCGGATAAGGCCCCTAGCCCATTCAGTGCTTTACCTCCATAAGATTAATCCGAGGCTAGCCCTAAAGCTATTTCGGGGAGAACCAGCTATCTCCGAGTTCGATTGGAATTTCTCCGCTACCCACAGCTCATCCCCCACTTTTTCAACAGTGGTGGGTTCGGACCTCCACGAGACTTTACTCCCGCTTCATCCTGTCCATGGGTAGGTCACCCGGTTTCGGGTCGTATGCATGCAACTTTACGCGCTCTTCACACTCGGTTTCCCTACGGCTTCGGTGCTTAACACCTTAACCTCGCTGCATACATACACTCGCCGGACCGTTCTACAAAAAGTACGACATCGCACTTAAATGTGCTTTGTCTGCTTGTAAACACAGGGTTTCAGGTTCTCTTTCACTCCCCTCCCGGGGTTCTTTTCACCTTTCCCTCACGGTACTTTCCTCTATCGGTCATTAGGTAGTATTTAGGCTTGGGAGGTGGTCCTCCCTGCTTCCCACCGGATTTCACGTGCCCGATGGTACTCCGGATCCTGATGGCTCACTTTTGCTTTCGCATACGGGACTTTTACCCCCTGTGGTCTACCTTTCCAGGTAGTTCTGCTAGCTCCTGTGATGCCGTCTTCAGTCCTCAACCCCAAAGGTATTTCTACCCCTGGTTTGGCCTTTTCCCCTTTCGCTCGCCACTACTTAGGGAATCGATGTTTCTTTCTTTTCCTCCGCCTACTTAGATGTTTCAGTTCAGCGGGTATTCCCCCGCATAGCTATGGATTTACTATACGGTGACCGGATATTGCTCCGGCCGGGTTCCCCCATTCGGATATCTGCGGGTCTTAGGCTATTTGCGCCTCACCGCAGCTTTTCGCAGCTTATCACGTCCTTCTTCGGCTCCTAATGCCAAGGCATCCACCCTGCGCTCTTTCTAGCTTGACCATTTGTTTTAGTGTGGAGTGGGAAGTGGATAGTGGGGAGTTCCCTCCTCCAGTCCTTACTTCCTTATCCTTCACTTTTTGAACATTCTGGTGTTCTCCTGTTTTTAGAATTATATGAGTAAAGTTTTCCTTTGAAATTACAGTGTAATACAGTGTTCTCCACTGCAGTTACCCTATGATCTTTTCCTCATGTCTTTACATTGTTTAGTTTTCAAGGTACATTGTCAGTGAGGAGTGTGGAGTGATTAGTGGGGAGTTTCCCCTTCTGCTACTCTGCACTTCTACACTACTATTGAAAAACCTTTTATTAGCTTCATGCTTTCATGGGTAATGGTTTTCTCCCCACTCCCCACTATTCACTGTCCACTAATGAATTGGTCTTTCAAAATTAAACAGCGTAAGCGTTCTCAGACATTACTTATCGTAATGTATCGACCATAGGATTCGTTCCTTACTTTAATAATTATTAATTATTAATTGGAACTTCTCTCCTTAGAAAGGAGGTGATCCAGCCGCACCTTCCGATACGGCTACCTTGTTACGACTTCACCCCAATCATCGGCCCCACCTTCGACTGCTGCCTCTTCCGTTAGCTCACAGGCTTCGGGTGTTACCGACTCTCATGGTGTGACGGGCGGTGTGTACAAGGCCCGGGAACGTATTCACCGCGGCATGCTGATCCGCGATTACTAGCAATTCCGACTTCATGTAGGCGAGTTGCAGCCTACAATCTGAACTGGGACTGCTTTTGGGGATTTGCTCCACCTCACGGTCTTGCTTCCCTTTGTTGACAGCCATTGTAGTACGTGTGTAGCCCAGGACATAAGGGGCATGATGATTTGACGTCGTCCCCACCTTCCTCCGATTTGTCACCGGCAGTCTCGCTAGAGTGCCCAACTTAATGCTGGCAACTAACAACAAGGGTTGCGCTCGTTGCGGGACTTAACCCAACATCTCACGACACGAGCTGACGACAACCATGCACCACCTGTCTCAGTGTTCCCGAAGGCACTCCCCTATCTCTAGAGGATTCACCGGATGTCAAGCCCTGGTAAGGTTCTTCGCGTTGCTTCGAATTAAACCACATACTCCACTGCTTGTGCGGGCCCCCGTCAATTCCTTTGAGTTTCAACCTTGCGGCCGTACTCCCCAGGTGGGATACTTATTGTGTTAACTCCGGCACAGAAGGGGTCGATACCTCCTACACCTAGTATCCATCGTTTACGGCGTGGACTACCAGGGTATCTAATCCTGTTCGCTCCCCACGCTTTCGCGCCTCAGCGTCAGTTACAGTCCAGGAAGCCGCCTTCGCCACTGGTGTTCCTCCTAATATCTACGCATTTCACCGCTACACTAGGAATTCCGCTTCCCTCTCCTGCACTCAAGATATGCAGTTTCAAATGCAGCCCCGGGGTTGAGCCCCGGTATTTCACATCTGACTTGCTTACCCGCCTACACGCCCTTTACACCCAGTAATTCCGGACAACGCTCGCCACCTACGTATTACCGCGGCTGCTGGCACGTAGTTAGCCGTGGCTTCCTCCTTAGGTACCGTCATCTTTCGTCCCTAAAGACAAGAGTTTACGATCCGAAGACCTTCTTCCTCCACGCGGCGTTGCTGCGTCAGGGTTTCCCCCATTGCGCAATATTCCCCACTGCTGCCTCCCGTAGGAGTCTGGGCCGTGTCTCAGTCCCAATGTGGCCGGTCACCCTCTCAGGTCGGCTACTGATCGTCGCCTTGGTAGGCCGTTACCCTGCCAACTAGCTAATCAGACGCGAGGCCATCTTATACCGGATTGCTCCTTTGGTCATCACGACATGCGTCCTGATGACTTTATGCGGTATTAGCACATCTTTCGATGTGTTATCCCCCTGTATAAGGCAGGTTCCTCACGCGTTACTCACCCGTCCGCCGCTAAGGTATCTTAGGTTTCCCTTCAATACCTCCGCTCGACTTGCATGTGTTAGGCACGCCGCCAGCGTTCGTCCTGAGCCAGGATCAAACTCTCAATATATGTTCACGGTTCACAGGTCACGGTTCACTGTTCACTGAACCTCTTCTGTCAACCCAATCTGTTCCCCGTTATATATTAATCGTTCAATTTAGCTCATAAACTATTACTGACTTACTTTATTAAGTACGCTAGGTTTACTCATTTTTTGTTCACACTTTCACTCTCACCGCTCACTTCTGTGAACTGCGAACCGTGAACTGTGAACTATAATCAACGAGAACCTCTTACGCTGTTTACTTTTCAAAGACCAATTCCTTTACCGCTCTCTCAAGCGGCGAAACTCATTATACCAAATCAAAGTTTGTTTGTCAACAACTTTTTTCTGATATTTTTTATCACTTCTTACCGAAGCGACAAATGCTATACTAACATAATCTTTTTAATCTGTCAACACCTTTTGAATAAAAAAACTGGATTAACAGGCTCTAAGCCTTTCCACAGTATTCTTTTCGTATGGATGAATTAGCAGAACGCATTAATTTAACTAACATAGCAGGTTATATTTACCGTTTGGATATTACAATGATTTTTCTAAAATGGTTAAATAAAAAATACCTGCATAGTTGTATCTGTGCAGGTATTTTTTATTATTTTATTAGAATATTTTCTTACTATCCTTCCACTCTTGAACTAGTCTTAACGCTTCGCCAAATCTCTGGAAATGAACAACTTCTCTTTCTCTTAAGAATCTCAATGTATCTTTTACACATGGATCATCGGTTAAATTAAGCAGATTTTCGTAAGTCGCTCTTGCTTTTTGTTCTGCTGCCATATCTTCATGCAAATCGGCAATTGGGTCACCTTTCGACTGAATATATGTAGCCGTCCATGGATTCCCGACTGCATCTACATAGAATAACGCCTTATCATGATTTGCATAATAATCTGCCAATCCTGCTTGCTTCAATTGATCAGGTGTAGCACCATCCATCAACTTATAAACTAAAGTTGCTATAATTTCCAAATGCGCTAGTTCCTCTGTGCCAATATCGGTCAGTAATCCTTTCGCCTGTTCAATAGGCATTGTATATCTCTGGGTTAAATACCTGAGAGATGCTGCAAGTTCCCCATCCGGTCCCCCATACTGCTCTATAATTAATTTTGCCATCCTGGGATCCGGACAACTAACATTGGCTGGGTATTCAAGCTTTTTCTCATATATCCACATTGACAAGTCCTCCTTAATAATTTATTTCCCAAGGCCATGGGCTTTCGATGTATTTCCATGGATATGCACTCATCCCATAGTGGGTTAATGGCCCATATTTTTGCTCATACTGTTTTTTTAACATTTCTAATCGGTAAGCATATTTGTTATGATCAGCTAGTGCTTTAGCATCTTGAGGATGAGTATCTAAATAAAGGGCTGTTTCAACATTAGCAAATTCTACTTTCATAATTTCTTTCAACAACTCCAGTTGTTCACAATTCATTTCCATAACTATACCTCCCTTATATATCCTCTATGTTTTTCTTCGTAAGGTTGATCAAGCTCTGGGTATAGAGTACCTTTATCTAGCGCTTCTTTCAAATCATAAGATGCATGGTATACCTGATAAGGCACATATGCTCTTGCCAACATAGGACAAATTGGCATAACCGGAACCGGTGGCATATATACTCCCATGACAGGATAACCATAGTCAGTGCAAGGTTTTTGCATATTTACTACCTCCCTAATTTATTGATTATTAGTTTTAATCAATATCATATTATTCAAAGGGTATATAAAATGTTATTAATTGCTTAAGTTTTTACACCAAGAATTCATAGGTTTATTTTGGGTAAAAAAAAATACACTGGTAAACCAGTGTATTTTGGTCTGAGTGGGGAGACTTGAACTCCCGGCCTCTTGAACCCCATTCAAGCACGCTACCAAACTGCGCCACACCCAGATAATCAAATATTAAACTAATAAAAGAGTACATAAAATATACATTACTTGTTCCTGCCAAATTATATTAACACAGTCTTTTGATTTTGTCAATCAATAATTTTTAAATTTTAAAAAGAAAAAAAGTGCAATTATCAGTCCTATTGCACCTAATACCTTGCACTTTTATAGTATTATACAGATTAAACCTCCACTACCTTCATTAATGATTTTTTGGAGCGTTTCCTGCAATTTGATTTGAGCATCTTCAGGCATTCTATATAGCTTATTATGAAGGCCCTCGTTGACTAACTCATGCAGGGACTTTCCAAAAATATTTGATTCCCAAATTTTCCTTGGGTCTACCTCAAATTCTTTTAATAAATAATGTACCAGTTCTTCACTTTGTTTTTCAGTTCCGACAATCGGGGATACTTCTGTTTCAATATCTGCTCTAATCATATGAATGGAAGGTGCGCTAGCTCTTAATCTTACACCAAACTTGTTACCTTGCTTTACAATTTCCGGTTCTTCAAGAGTAAGTTCATCAATAGTAGGTGAAACAATTCCATAGCCTTTTTGTTTAACTTCGTGTAAAGCAAAAGCTATTTTGTCGTATTGCTTTTTGATATTAGATAGTTCCTTCATGAGAGTTATAAGTTTATCTTCACCATCAATGTCAAATCCGGAGGTTTCACCTAAAACTTTATAGAATAAGTTTTCAGGGGTAGCAATGTCAATTAATACTTTTCCTTGACCTAAATCAATTTTATCAAAGTATACTTTTTCAATAAAATCATATCCATTGAGGGATGAAGTTGCAATTTTGACTTCTCTAATCTTGGAAACATTTTTAAGAGATTCTTTGATCGCGTTAATCATACTTACCCTTAGCCAATGCCCATTTTCTAATGCATCTACCCACTTTGGCATATTAATACCTATCTCTTTTAACGGGAATTCAAACAGTACTTTTTCCATGATGGTATTAATATCATCTATCTGCAGTTGTGCGCAGTTCACCGCCATCACAGGGATAGCATACTTGTTTTCCAGGTCTTCTCTAAGTTTTTGAACTTCTTGGTCATAAGGTTTGGTAGAATTGAGAAGCATGATAAAGGGCTTGTTAATTTCTTTCAGTTCCCTTACAACCCTAGCCTCCGCATCGACATAGTCTTCTCTTGGTATATCTGTTATGCTTCCATCAGTAGTGATTACAAGACCTATTGTGGAATGTTCGGTTATTACTTTTCTTGTACCAATCTCAGCTGCCTGATAAAAAGGTATTTCCTGTTCAAACCAGGGGGTACTTACCATTCTGGGCGCATTGTTTTCTATATGACCTAACGCACCGTTTACTATATAACCTACACAATCTATTAATCTTACTTTTAATGTTGCATTATCTCCTAAAGCGATCTCAACTGCTTCATTTGGCACAAACTTGGGCTCAGTAGTCATGATTGTTTTTCCTGCTGCACTTTGAGGCAGTTCATCCCTGGTTCTTTCTTTTCTATAACTGTTTTCAATATTAGGAATAACCAAAAGGTCCATAAATTTTTTGATGAAGGTGGATTTCCCGGTACGTACAGGCCCAACTACACCTATATATATGTCTCCTTCCGTCCTTTCGGCTATATCCTGATATATATTGTAGTTTTCCATTTTAATGCCCCCTTTTCTAGCAATATCAAGAATTTTGGTAGTGGACAATTTATTTACATATAATACTGTACTAGTACATGTTTATCAATATATATATATTGCTGGTTATCTATCTTTATTACTAAATGAAAAAAATAATATAACAATATCTTTGAAAAAGATTGTAAAGTTAACTTTATTGATATGTAGGAAATTATACTTTGTAAATTCATATTAATAAAAAAAGTAAAAGCCATATTTCCAGCTTTTACTTTTTTTAACTTACCAGTTATATTTTTCAATCACTACTTCTTCCATTTCATGGGTTTTGCTTCTCATCATCAAATCCACTACAGCAACTTTAGGGTTCTTTTGTTCAAATAACACGTGATAAGCTTCATTAACAATAGGCATCTCGACGTTATGTTTTTGAGCTAACCGATAGGCAGCCCGGGTGGTATTAACTCCTTCTACTACCATGTGCACTTCTTGAAGTGCCTCTTCTAATGACTTTCCTTTGCCAATGAGTATTCCGGCTCTACGGTTCCTACTGTGCATACTGGTACATGTAACAATTAGATCTCCGATTCCCGACAAACCTGCAAAAGTTTCCAGTTTTGCACCCATTGTTACCCCTAACCGGGCAATTTCTGCTATGCCCCTGGTCATCAATGCTGCTTTGGTATTATCTCCAAAAGCCAAGCCATCACAAATTCCAGCAGCTAATGCAATGACATTCTTTAATGAACCTCCTAACTCTACTCCAATAATATCCGGGTTCGTATAGACGCGAAATTTTGGATTCATAAATACGTCTTGTACTAATTCAGCAATTTCTCGTTCTTTTGATGCTACTACATTAGTGGTAGGTATATCCCTTGCAACTTCTTCAGCATGGCTTGGCCCAGACATTACCGCAATTTTTGCATGTGGAATTTCTTCAGAGATTACTTCTGAAAGCCTCATTAAGGTACTCTCTTCCAGGCCTTTAGATACATTTACAATAACCTGATCTTTTTGGACAAGGTCTTTAAGTTTTCTTGCAGTCGACCTCACTGCATGAGAGGGAACAGCCGTTACAACAATATCGACATTACTTATACATTTTTCCAGGTCCCATGTACACGTCACATTACTAGGAATAATAATTCCCGGAAGAAGTTCTATATTTTCCCTGGTCTCTGCTAATCGTTTTGACTCATCTTCCAACCATGACCACAAATTTACATTGTATCCTTTTTTACTTAACATTACAGCTAAAGCAGTTCCCCAACTCCCTGAGCCTACTACCCCAACACTTATACTCATAATTTTATCTCCCTCATTCTTATAAATAATATCGATACTTACACTTTTACTTTACTACCCAGCTTCGATTCGGTCCCATCCAGCAGCCTCTTAATATTCGTTTTATGCCTGTATACGGCTAATACAGCAATCCAAACAGCAAAAATGATATATTCTATTCCCCTTCTATCAAACAATAGCACTACAACAGGATATAAAGATGCACCGATAATGGAACCTAGCGACACATATCTCGTTATTGCTATGATAAGCAGTACAAGAACAGCTAGAACAAGACCTATTTTCCAGTTAATCATAAAAATAACTCCTGCAGAAGTAAGAATCCCCTTTCCACCTTTAAATCCAAAGTATATAGGAAAGTTATGTCCCAAAACGCATGCTATTCCGGCAGTTAATGCTCCCATTTCTCCTGCAAGGTATCTGCCAATAATAACTCCTATAATGCCTTTTAAGACATCTCCAATTAACACAACAGCAGCTGCTGATTTGCCGAGCGTTCTGAGAGTATTGGTAGCACCGGCATTCCCACTCCCATATTTTCTTATATCGATGTTAGCCCATAACCTGCCCACCAATATTGAACTATTAATGCTTCCCAACAAATAAGAAATTAACACTGCCAACAAAATTTTCATTTCCTCACTCCTTTGACCTTTCCCTTATAATAAATCTTACTGGTGTTCCCTCTAAACCGAAAGCACCACGAATTTGGTTTTCTATATACCTTTCATAGGAAAAATGCATTAATTCTTTATCATTTACAAAAATAACAAATGTAGGGGGTTTTACTGATGCTTGTGTTACATATAATATTTTTAATCTTTTGCCTTTATCAGAAGGCGGCTGTGTTTTTGCTACTGCTTCATTTATGATATCGTTCAGCATTCCTGTGGAAATTCTCATTGCATGTTGATTCGATACATATTTTATTAATTCAAATAATTTTTCAACCCTTTGACCGGTTTTAGCCGAAATAAATGCTATGGGCGCATAGGTCATAAAACTTAGTTTATCCATTACATCTTGTCTAAAAAGATTCATGGTTTTGTCATCTTTTTCAATAAGATCCCATTTATTTATTACAATAATTGATGCCTTACCCTGTTCATGTGCAAAACCCGCAATCTTTGTATCTTGTTCTGTTACACCTTCGGAAGCGTCAATCATAATCAGGCATACATCGGACCTTTCAACTGCAGCAAGAGAACGTATAACGCTATATCTTTCGATGTTTTCAAAGATTTTACCTTTTTTTCTCATTCCGGCAGTATCGATAAACACATAATTTTGTCCGTCTTTTTCAAAATATGTGTCAATTGCATCCCTGGTAGTCCCCGGAACATCACTGACAATTACTCTTTCTTCTCCCAGAACCTTATTTACCAAGGATGATTTTCCAGCATTAGGCTTTCCTATAACTGCTACTTTTATCACATCGTCCGCATACCCATCTTGATCAGCATCCGGAAAATGTTTGGATACTTCATCAAGAAGATCTCCGATGCCTAAACCATGAACAGATGAAATTGCAATAGGATCTCCTAATCCCAAATTATAGAATTCGTATAATTCGAGGGGCGGCTGGCCTATATTGTCAACCTTATTGCAGGCTAGAACAATAGGCTTACCCGATTTCTGCAGTATACTGGCCACATCTTTATCAGATGCTGTCATTCCATCTTTTACATCAACCAAAAAAATAATTACATGAGATGTTTCTATTGCAATTTCTGCCTGTTTACGCATCTGCGCCAATATTTCATCTTTACTTTCTGGTTCAATTCCGCCTGTATCAATGAGGGTAAAATGTCTGCCCAACCATTCAGCTTCAGCATAAATTCTATCTCTCGTAACCCCTGGGGTATCTTCAACGATCGATATCCTCTGCCCTACAATTTTGTTAAATAATGTAGATTTTCCTACATTAGGTCTTCCTACAATAGCTACAATAGGTTTAGACATTGTTATTCCTCCAAATTGTCAATATTATTAGTACCTATTACCTTAGCAATAAAATCAAATCCATTATTTTCTACGGTAACAACTTTTACTTTTAATGCTTGTTCTACATCTTCAATACTTGTATCATCTAAAAAAATATCCCTGTCACTTCTCAGCATAGTTGCCGGGATAAGCAGTTCACTTCCCAGCTCTTTTCCCTTTAATTGGTTTATAATATCTTTTCCGGTAACCAGGCCTGCAACAGTTACATTCTCTCCAAAAAACATATTTTTTATTGCATGGACTTTCACTTCCAGTCCGGAGATTTTTGACTGCAACTTATTGACCAGGGAATCTATAAATGATTTTGCTGAAACACCGGTGGCTATACTTATACATCTATTATCAAGTATGATTTGTTTTTTAAGCTTTTTAATTCCCTGATTAAATTCTTCCTGCATTGAGGCAATAAGTCCAACACCATTTTCTATTTGTGGAAAACCCTCATAATACTTATAAGAGGGAATGGGCCTGGATGCCATAATATAGAATTCATCAGCTAAAAAAACTATTCTGGAGCCATACTTTCTAAGCATTTTTTTTTGCCACGCCTCTACTTGCAGGATAACCTCCAACGACGATTCTTTATTATAGGGAACAAGCTCATACAACCTGTCTCTATAAACTGTCAATCCAACCGGAACTACTGAAACACTATTTACATGAGGATATAAGGATGTAATGTCATTCAAAGTTCTATCTAACTCATTACCATCATTAATACCTCTACATAAAACAATCTGGCAGTTCATGGTAATGTGTGCCTGAGCCAATAGCCTTATTTGCTCCATTATCTGTCCAGCTTTATGATTACCCAGCATCTTAATTCTTAGTTCAGGATTAGTTGTATGAACCGATATATTGATTGGACTCAACCGGAACTTGATTATTCTACTGATATCCCTGTCACACATATTAGTAAGAGTAACATAGTTACCCTGTAAAAAAGACAGCCTTGAATCATCATCCTTAAAATATAAAGTTTTTCGCATGTTTTGGGGTAGCTGATCAATAAAACAAAAAATGCATTTATTAGAACAAAATTTTGCTTTATCAATTAAAGGATTTTCAAATACAATACCCAGATCTTCGTATTCTTCATTATATATAGAAATTATTTCCACATCTCCACTGTTTTTTATGACTTCTAATTCCAACTCTTCATCACTTGTGAGAAATTTATACTCTAATATATCATGAATCTCTTCGCCATTAATTTTGTTTATTATATCTCCAGGTACAATTCCGGCTTCATCAGCTATACTTCCTTTATATACTTTCTTGACTTTGGCATCTGTTTTTTTTCTCAACTCTTACAGCTCCCTGATATTATCTACAATTTTTACATTAATAGTATTACTTAAAACTATACATAAGTCAAGAGCAAAATTAAATATACCCATTAATGCTTAACGATAAGATATACTCCATTTTCAAGGTTATGGACCATTCCCTGGGTAATTTTGGCTAAATATAATGCCAACTTTTCACTTTCGGTTTCACTGGTGGAATAGAAAATTGGTGCAAAACCGCTTTGAACTTTTTCTCTGTCATGAGTAACGATAGCAGTAATAATATTCTTAATTTCTGTACTCATCATAACCTCTCCTTTTTACCGTAGGCTGCTCCTGACTCTGTAGGTCTTCTCCGGGTACTTTCCAGGACAGGAGCATATTTTACTGCCCTTAATAAAGCTTCTTCATTTTGAATACTAGGATAAAAAACTATCATTAAGTTGCCATTATAAACATTTCTTCTTGCAAGGGGAGTGAAGTCAGGTTCATCCAGATCTTTTATAATCCCAACCTGGGCTACCGCATCATGAATAATAGCCTGCCTTTGCCCTATGTTAGAAAGAGTTATGCTGGCGTTTTCATCAATCGGTTCTAATACGACAGCAATTCCGGTTCTTGCGATTCTTTCCCTTGACTCCTTTAATCCTACATTCATAATAACAACATCATCTACACAAAGTAGTGTCCCCTTAAACCACAACTTACCTATTCTTACTTTAGCAATTTCTTCTATCCTTTGTCCTTTCATAAAATATTTCAAGCTGGTTAAAACGATTATTCCTGCTAAAACAGCCAGGTATGGTTGGCCAAATATATGTAAAACTGTCGATGTTGCAAGAGAAGCTATAATAACAATATAATTCCGCGCTTCAAATATTTTTGCTATCTCTTCGATATAAGATTTTCCTCTTGGTATTAGTTCAAATTCCTCTATATTGGTAAGGTTTTCTCTTTCCATTGTTCTAATATTCCGAAATTGTTCAGCAGCAAGGGCAAGAAAAGTTACAGCTGCATAGTCTTTTGCAAGTAGTGCAGGTATTGCTATAGAACCTAACGCAGCACCAATTGCACCAAAAGTTAAGTGCATTATAACTCCTCTTGGATAGCTCGGATATTGCCGGTAGTCCACCCTAAGCAGATAAACCCTGCCCAGCGTGCCTACTATTAAACTGATAATAAAATAATAAATAAATTTCTCCAAAATTTCACCGTCCTATTCACTCTAATTCGTAATTATCAATTGTCAATTCTCAATTCAAAAAATTCCCCACTACTTTCTTTTTTATATATTTTCCCATAAAAAATAAAGTATACAACTATTAACAGTCATATACTTTATACTAGTACGCATGACCATAGGCTAATAAATTTGTAATAATAAAAACAGAGAAGGTGCATTCCTCCTCTGTTTTTATACATCATTACGCTTCAACTTTTACAACTTCCTTATTTTTATAATATCCACAAGCTTCGCAAACTCTATGGGGAAGCTTAAATTCATGACATTGCGGGCATTTCACCATACCTGGGATGGCTAACTTCCAGTTTGCTCTTCTCTTATCTCTTCTTGCTTTAGATGTTTTTCTCTTAGGTACTGCCATTATTAACACCTCCTTAATTAATGTTTATGAGGCAATTACTTTTCATTATTGTTAAGTAATTTTTTTAGCACTTCAAACCTCGGGTCAATATCTTCATTTCGACATTCACACTCTTTTATATTCAGGTCAGTTCCACATTGAGGGCATAAACCTTTACACTCCTGAGAGCACAAATGCTTCATAGATATATTTAGTAAAATATTATTAATAACAATTTCTTTTATATCTATCTGGCTGCCTTTAAAATGAATTGCTTCTTCATCTTTTACATCAGAAAGATCATCATTAATTAAAACTTCATCCATACTGAAACAGAAATCTTTCTGTATCGCTTTCATACATCTGTAACAATTGACATTTATACTGCCAGAAACCTGAGCATTCAATTGCAGAGTATCTCCTACTTTAATTACGCTCCCAGCAACTCTTACAGGCTGTAAAAATTTATACTGATCACCCATAAACTCGATTTTTTCAACTTCCATAAGAGAATCAAAATCAACTTTTGAACCTTCAAATTTCAAGGCATTAGACAAATCTATTACCATGGAACCACCTCTGCAGTCAACAAATGATATTATACTAAGTTATACAACATTTGTCAATATAAAAGAATTTTCATGGGCTAAAAAAAGCATCTGTTTTCAGATGCTTTTTTGTTCAATCATTTCATGTTTTCAACAAGTTTTTTAGTATCCAACGCAATCATCAGTTCTTCGTTAGTTGGAATAACCAGAGTTCTCACGCTTGCATCCGGTGTGCTGATGTCAATCTCTTTTCCTCTTATAGCATTCTTTTCTTCATCGATTTTTATACCCATAAATTCTAAGCCACTTAAGATACCAGTCCTCATTTTTGCATTGTTTTCTCCAATACCGGCGGTAAATACGATTGCATCTACCCCGCCCATAATTGCCGCATAAGTCCCAATATATTTTTTCACACTGTAAGCAAATATATCTAAAGCTAGTCTTGCCCTCTTATTCCCTTCATCGGCAGCAGCATGAATATCTCTGAAATCACTGCTGACACCTGATATACCCAGTACACCGGATTTTTTATTTAAAAGGTCATTAACTTCTTTTATTGAAAGATTTTCTTTTTCCATTAGGAATGTGACGATAGCAGGGTCAATCATTCCGGATCTTGTCCCCATTGCTACCCCAGCAAGAGGAGTAAATCCCATACTGGTATCTACTGATTTGCCATTTTTTACCGCAGTAATGCTGGAACCATTTCCTAAATGACATGTGATAATCTTCAATTGTTCAATCGGCTTTTTCAACAGCTTTGCTGCCCTTTCAGCAACATATTTATGGGAAGTTCCATGGAAACCGTATTTTCTGATTTTATGCTTTTCATATAGCTCGTAGGGGATGGCATATAAATAAGCTTCCGGAGGCATAGTCTGATGGAATGCAGTATCAAATACACCTACCATCGGCACACCAGGCATAGCTTCCTTACATGCTTCGATACCGATAATATTAGGCGGGTTGTGTAAAGGGGCTAAATCTATACATGCATTAAGTACCTTCATTACCTGGGCGTCAATAATTACCGAACCGCTAAATGCCTCTCCTCCGTGAACGACCCTATGTCCAACAGCTGTAATTTCGCTCATATCTTTTATTACACCATAAGCTGGATCCACCAGTGCATCTATTACCATTCTTATTGCATCAGCATGATTTTTCATAGGATTTGATATTATTACAGTATCCTGGTCTTTGGGTTGGTGCTTTAATTGGGAACCTTCTATACCTATTCTCTCACACAAGCCTTTTGCCAGGACTTCTTCTTTATCCATATCAAATAATTGATATTTCAGGGATGAACTCCCCGCATTAATCACTAGTATTTTCATTGAAGTCATCTCCTTTACTTATTTTGTGCCTGTACGCAGGTAATCGCTACAACGCCTACAATATCTTCTGCACTGCAGCCTCTTGACAAATCATTGACAGGTTTTGCAATACCCTGTGTAATTGGACCATAAGCTTCAGCTTTTGCCAATCTTTCAGTTAATTTATAAGCAATATTTCCAGCATTTAAGTCAGGGAATATTAATACGTTTGCTGTACCTGCAATTTTACTGCCTGGAGCCTTTGATTTACCAACAGCAGGAATAATAGCTGCATCAGCCTGGAGTTCTCCATCCAATGCCAGGTCAGGCCTCTTTTCTTTTGCCAATTTGGTAGCCAGTTGTACCTTGTCAACCAACTCGCTTTTCGCACTACCGTATGTAGAGTATGACAGCATAGCTACTCTTGGTTCTGCACCAACCAATGATTTAAAAGATTTAGCGGAAGCTATCGCTATTTCTGATAAAGCTTCAGCATCCGGATTTTCATTTAAACCACAATCAGAGTATATAAATATTCCATTTTCGCCATATTCACAGTTAGGGACCACCATTACAAAGAAACTTGAGACTAGCTTAGTTCCCGGGGCAGTTTTTAGAATTTGAAGTGACGGTCTTAACACATTTGCTGTAGAGTTGATTGCTCCAGCAACCATACCATCTGCTATATCATTTTTTACCATCATGACGCCAAAATAAAGAGGGTTTTTCATTAATTCTTTAGCCTGGTCTAAGGTAAGACCTTTGCTTTTTCTCATTTCATAAAGCTTGTTGACAAACTCTTCAAATTTATCTGACATTTCAGGATTAATAATCTCAGCTTTTGAAATATCCAGATCCCCAGCAACTTTCTTAATTTCACTTTCATCCCCTAGTAAAACAATGTCCGCTATGCCCTGCTCTAATATCATTGCAGCGGCTTTGACAGTTCTAGGTTCTGTTCCTTCAGCCAAAACAATTTTCTTTTTGTCGGACTTGGCCTGTTCTTTGATTTTTTCCATAAAATTACTCATTTTAAATACTCCTCCTAGTATATTAATTAGTACGCCAATTTGTCCACTATTTTAAAATTACAAAATAAATTTTTCTTGTAGTTTTTGTAGTTTTTAAAATAATGAGCAAATCCATATCTTATTATATATGATTTGATTTTTGTATACAATATCCTAAAGATAATTTCATAGTAAAAATTTAATAATTAACCAAGAATATTATTATTATTATATTGTGTCAAATTTTATCAAATGTTATGATATATAAGTAAACTTAGAAGTTATGATACTAAATTATATATAGTTAGTAGGTAGGTGCAATGAGAGTACTAGGATTGATAACAGAATATAATCCATTCCATAACGGTCATAAATATCATTTAGAGACATCTAAAAATATAACAGCTGCAGATTACGTTGTGTGTGTAATGAGCGGTAACTTTATCCAAAGGGGTGAGCCTGCCTTATTGAATAAGTGGGCAAAGACAAAGATGGCGCTGATGAACGGTGTGGACCTGGTAATTGAGCTTCCTGTAACTTATGTATTGCAATCGGCAGAATATTTTGCTTTTGGTGCTGTTAAAATTCTCGATAGTTTAAATATTGTTACAGATTTGTGTTTCGGAAGTGAATGGGGAAAAATTGATGATTTAAAAAATATCGCTGGAATTTTATTCGATGAACCGGTTGAGGTTTCACTGAAATTTAAGCAGTTTCTGGACCAGGGCGATAGTTTTGTAAAGGCGCGAGAGAAAGCCATAATCGACTATATGAAGGGAAAATATTCCGCACAACATATAGAAGAGATTATGTCTTCTCCCAATAATATTCTGGCCATTGAATATATCAAGGCATTATATAAACTGAACAGCAATATTAGACCAGTTACCATAAAACGCTATAAAACCGGTTATCACTCGTTAGAATTTAAAGATGAAATTGCTAGTGCTACAGCAATCAGAAACCTGATACTGCATCAATCAAATATAATGGAAATCAAACCTTATATGCCGTTATCCTCTTTTGACATCCTTAATAAAGAAATTAATGCTGGAAAAGCCCCCATTTTCACACAGCAATTTGAAACAGCGATTCTATCATTACTACGAAAGCAGGATCATCTACAGCTGGCACTTTTCCCGGATGTAAATGAAGGGCTGGAAAACAGGATTCAAAGTGCAGCGTACAAATTCGGTACGTATGAAGAGGTTATATCTGCTGTTAAGACGAAAAGATATACCCGTACAAGATTACAAAGAATCATGCTTAATATTCTTTTAGGAATTACACAGGATATGCTGAATACATTCCAAAAATACGGAGGACCGCAGTATATACGTGTATTAGGAATGAATTCAAGAGGTAAGGAATTATTAAAAGCAATAAAGAAAAAAGCTTCATTGCCAATTATCATTAAACCATCATCTTATAAACAGTCATGCAATCCATTATTAAAACAAATGATTGAGCTTGATTTTTTGGCTACCGATTTATATAGCCTGCACTATCCTGCAAAGAATGAGCGGAAAGGCAGATTGGATTTGTTGACCTCACCGGTAATTATTTAGATAAGTTATATTAAGCAGCAACTATAAATATATATACAATAGGCAGTTAATATAAAATTTGCTAGAGAAAGGGTTTTGGAAAAATGGCTAATTTGCTTATTATGGTTGCTGTAATTTATTTAATATATTACGTGTTTAGATGGGTCATTAGAAATTTATTCTTTATCAGTATATATATGTCATCAATACTTATAAGTACATGTGTACTGTTATTTATATTAACCATCGTTTTTAACCCTAAGCAAAGCTTCGATGCTGCCCTTAAAGGAATAAACCTATGCATAAATGTTGTATTTCCCTCTTTATTTCCTTTCTTTGTAGGTACAGAGCTGCTTACAAACTTAGGTTTGGTCCATATATTAAAGTTTTTTTTTGAACCTGTCATGAGGCCTATTTTTAATGTGCCCGGCAGCGGCTCTTTCGCCTTTGCTATGGGAATCATCAGCGGTTACCCTGTAGGAGCAAAAATAACGGTTGACCTACGACAAAAAGGTCTGTGTACAAAAGCAGAAGGTGAACGTCTTTTGACATTTTGTAATAATTCCGGCCCTTTATTTATACTTGGTGCAGTAGCTGTCGGTATGTTTAACCAGCCATCTGTAGGAATAATTCTATTCATTTCTCATTTTATAGCTTCTTTAACAGTAGGATTGTGTTTTAGATTTTATAAACCTAATAAAACCCGTGAAGAAAGTTACCAAGTGAAACAATCTTCAAAACAGTCTCTTACAGAAATTCTAAAACAAATAAAAAAGTTTAGAGAAAAAGATGGCAGGAACTTTGGTGAGCTATTTGGAGATACTATTAAAAATGCTGTAAACCTTTTATTAACAATAGGCGGATTTATTGTTTTCTTTTCAGTTTTGATTAATCTTTTAGATTATTTAAAAGTGATCGCCTTCTTTGCTGAACTTTTGAGTATTTTTCTAGTTCCTCTTGGCATTGCACAAGAGTTATTACCTTCAATCATTAGCGGGTTTTTTGAGATTACAACAGGGATTAAAATTGCCAGTACACATAGCACTATTCCTTTAATACAAAGGTTAATGGTTACCAGTCTTATCCTGGGCTGGGCCGGCCTATCAGTACATTGCCAGGTGTTTGGCATTGTTGGCAAATCGGATATCAGTGTCTTGCCCTATCTGCTAGGCAAAGGACTCCAGGGAATTTTTTCAGCTATCTATACCTTTTTACTGCTTACTTTTACACCATTAATCACAACCGTTTCAGCAACATTGAATGTCCCTTCTGAAAACTTAATAAATTTAAATATTATAAATAGCTTTTTCTCATCTCTGATATACTTTGGTAATATTCTACTATTCCTAATAGTAATCTGTATAGTGATGGTTGCAACTACTATTTTTAAGAAAAATTAAAAAAGTGATTAAACTATTTAATCACTTTTTTAATTCTTGTCTGTTTTCATGCAAAACATCAAGAGTTTCTTGAATAATTCTTTCTAGATTTGCTAAAATATTATCTGCATATTCTTTTGTTCCTAAACGGATTTCTCTAGCATTTTTTTGAGCGTTGGCTATAATTTCACTCGCCTGTTCATAAGCCTTTTTTGTAAGTTCATGTTCATCAATTAGTGAAATAATTTTACTCTCAGCTTCTTTTATGATATTATTGGCTTCCTTTTGAGCTTCCAATAATATCCGCTGCCTTTCTTCCTTTACCCATTTTGCTTGTTTCAAATCATCGGGAAGCTTAAGCCGGATCTCCTGTATCAATTCTAAAATTTCTTGTTTATCTACAACGCTTTTTCCTGATAAAGGTATAGGTACTCCTTTTTCTACAATGTCTTCTAAAGCATCTATTAACGCCAAAACCTCCATAGTATGTTACCCCCTGGTTTTTCTAATCTTGTTTACGATATCAAAAATTATTTCATCAGGAACCAGTTCTTTTAAACATCCTCCTAATATTGCAACTTCCTTCACAACACTAGAGCTTAAATAGGAATATTTGCTGCTGGTCGTCATGAAAAGTGTCTCTATCTCCGGGTTTAGTTTACTATTCATTAGGGCCATTTGAAACTCATACTCAAAATCAGAAACAGCTCTAAGCCCTTTTATAATTATCCGGGCATGCTTCTGTTTCATATAATTAACCAACAATCCTGAACCACAATCTACCTCAACATTATCTAGATTCTTTGTAACTTTTCTCAGGAATTCCAGTCTTTCTTCAACAGAAAACATGGGCGACTTGCTGCTATTTTTCATAATGGTTACGATTACTTTATCAAATACCTTGGAACTTCTTTCGATAATATCTAAATGTCCATTTGTTACCGGATCAAAACTTCCTGGATATACTGCTATTTTCATATTTCTCTCACCCTGACTATAATTATTTATGATATTGAATAAATGTAATAACTGTTCTGCCGTAATGCTGCTCGCGTACTATCTTAAGACCTTCTATCAGTTCAGGAATAACGTCTCCTTTTTCTCGCTCAACTATAATCATACCCTCTATACTTAACAACTGTTTCTGCCAGATTTTTTGTAAAACAGGAATAATAAATCCTTTACTGTAGGGTGGATCCATAAAAATGATATCATACTTTCTTTCTGCATTAGAAAACCTGCTTATATATTCCGACCAATCACAATTATATACTTTTGCCTTTTCGTTAAGCTTGGTGTGCAATAGGTTTTCAGAGATGATTCTTACTGCCATTGGATTTTTGTCAACAAATACAACAAATTCTGCACCTCTACTTAATGACTCTATTCCAAGACTTCCAGTACCTGCAAACAAATCTAAAACGTAAGCATCAGGCAAATAAGCTGCAATTATATTAAATAAGGATTCCTTTATCCTATCAGCTGTTGGGCGTGTAGCCATTCCTTTCAGGCTCTTTAATTTATGACCTTTGGCAGAGCCGGAAATAACTCTCAATTTAACTCCTCCAAAAAATTCATATTTTTTTCCATATTTCTATTTTATATCAACTTATACAAAAGTCAACACTTTTAGACATAATATTCTTCCTTTTAAATATTTTATTCAAGTAAAGAACTAATCTCCTCAATATTTATTCTAACTTTCTTACCTTCCATTCTAATATAACCCTCATCTTCCAGTTCACTAAAATTCCTGGAAATTACTTCTCTTGAGGTGCTTAATAAATTTGCTATTTTTTGTTTTGAGAAAGGCAACTCTATTAAATTACTGCCGTTTTCTTTTGCTATTTTCAATAGATAAAAGGCTATTCTCTGTTTAATATTACTATAAGATAACAGTTCAACTTTATTATTAAGTAAAATTATCTTTTTACTCAGTTCTTCAAAAAATACTCTTGTAAAATCTTTATTTCTTAAAGTTATTTCTAAGATAGTATTTTTGTCTATCATACCGATGGATGAATTCATTTCAGCAATAACAAATACCGGATATTGTGCTTCATTAAAAATCAAGGCTTCACCAAAAATTTCATCCGGGCCAAGAAAAGAAATAATTTGCTCTTTCCCCTGCAGAGTATACTTGCTTAATCTGACCTGCCCCTTTAATATTATACTAAGATGTTGACATGTATCACATGGGGAAAAAATAACCTGTCCTTTTTGGTATTCATAAACTTTCATATTCTGTTGCAAGAATTCATAATTCGCACTATCCAAAACAGAAAGCAGTCCTTTTGTATCCTTCTTCATTTTTCGCTAAGTCCTTTCTTAAAATATAAAGCATTAAGTACCCTAAAAAAAGATTGCAAACTATATATTTCGTAACTGAAGTCACAGCACTATCACTATTATTATAGTATAATTTCTATAAAAAGAACAGATTATAGGAGGTTTAAAAATGATAAGACAAATTGTACACATTGATGAAAATAAATGTAATGGTTGCGGATTATGTGTTCCTAACTGTGCTGAAGGAGCAATAAAAATCATAGATGGTAAAGCCAAGCTAATTTCCGATAACCTGTGTGATGGTTTAGGAGCTTGTCTTGGTCACTGTCCGCAAGATGCAATTACTATTATTGAACGTGAGGCTGATGCTTTTGATGAAAATGCTGTCCATGCACTTCATGAAGAAAATTTAAAGCAAAGCACGCATCACCATCATGGTTTTGGTGGTTGCCCGGGAAGCAGAATTAGAGTGTTTGAAGATAGTAAGGACGATGCGGCAGAAAATACGGCAATTAGCCTAAAATCTCAGCTCAGACAGTGGCCTGTGCAGCTCATGCTTGTGCCTGCCAATGCACCTTACTTGAATAACGCTGACTTGCTGGTAACTGCTGACTGTGTTCCTTTTGCATATGCTAATTACCACAACGATTTACTAAAAGGCAAAAAAGTAGTTGTAGGTTGTCCTAAGCTGGATAATTTAAATCTGTATACCGAAAAATTGACACAAATAATAAAAAATAATAACTTATCTAGTATTACTATTGCATTTATGGAAGTTCCATGTTGCTTTGGAATGGTTATGACTTTAGAAAATGCTATCAAAGCTTCCGGAAAAAACATCAAATTAAATAAGGTTAAAATAAGCATAGACGGTGAAAAAGAACATCTTTCATAAGGTAAAAGGAATAGCCCGAAGGCTATTCCTTTTATTTTATTATAATTAATTATTTACCTGCCATACCCTGTTCAACCTGCTGGATCATCTTTTTAACCATATATCCACCAACAGAACCAGCCTGTTTAGCTGTTAAGTCTCCATTGTAGCCTTGTTTTAAGTTAACACCAATTTCACTAGCTACTTCATATTTGAACTTATCCAATGCTGCTCTAGCTTCAGGAACTAACTTTCTATTATTTCTGTTAGCCATCCTTTTTCACCTCCTGTTGTTTGGTTTATTATTAATATATGTAGTTTACAAAATATTAAACAAGTAATATATTGTTATGGAGGTAATGTCTGGCAACAGTGCGTTAAATTTTGAAAATAATTGCTACATCTATTTTTTCCTTAAACAGATGAATTAACTTCTCCTTGAGAGTCTTATGCTCTTCTTTTTCAAATTTTGAATCTTGTTTAATTAAATTTATAGCTGCTTCCTGGGCTAGTTTTAATAAATGAATGTCAGAAAAAAGGTTTGCTATTTTTAAATCAGGAAGGCCATGCTGCCGCGTCCCGAAGAATTCACCAGGCCCTCTTAGTTCCAGATCTTTTTCTGAAATTTTAAATCCGTCATTAGTTTCCTGCATTATTTTCATTCTTTCACGGGCAACTTTAGAATTACTGGTATTAAATAAGATACAATAGGATTGATGCTGTCCTCTTCCTATTCTGCCCCGCAACTGATGTAATTGAGAAAGCCCAAACCTTTCCGCATTTTCAATTACCATTACAGTTGCATTAGGGACATTTACCCCCACTTCTATTACTGTGGTTGATACCAAAATATTAATGCTTCCTTCTACAAATCTTCGCATAATCTCTTCTTTTTCGTTTGGTTTAAGTTTCCCATGCATTAAACCCACACTCAGATTTGGAAATACATCTTCTTTTAATCGCCGGACAAGTTCGACAGCCGATTGCATCTCAAAAGCTTCTGATTCTTCAACTAATGGACAGACAATATATACCTGTCTTCCTTCAGCAACCTGTTTTTTTATAAAAGAATATACCCTTTCCCTCTTACTCTCATCGACAACATAGGTATTAACTTTTTTTCTTCCTGGAGGAAGTTGATCAATAATGGAGATATCTAAATCTCCATAGAGAATCAGAGCCAAGGTCCGTGGGATAGGAGTTGCAGTCATAACTAAAATATGAGGATTTTTACCTTTAGATGCCAGTGTAGCCCTCTGCTTTACCCCAAAACGGTGCTGTTCATCAGTTACAACCAATCCTAAATTAAAGAATTCTATTTCTTCTTGTATGAGAGCATGTGTCCCTATTATTATGTTCACTCTACCTTCTTTAATGTCATCTATAAGTTTAATTTTTTGTTTTTTAGGGATACTGCCCGTTAATATACAAATATTCATTTCCTCATTTTGAAATAGATTTCTGAAGCTTTGAAAATGCTGTTCTGCAAGTATCTCTGTAGGGACCATTAGTGCAGCTTGATAACCGTTTTTTACACAAATATACATTGAAAGTGCAGCAACTATTGTCTTACCAGAACCAACATCGCCCTGTATCAGTCTGCTCATTGGTTTGCCACGTTCCAAATCCTTTTCAATCTCACTAATTACCCGTGTCTGCGCTTCAGTTAGTTGGAAAGGCAGTTTACTTATAAATCCCTCCAGTTCTTTAACAGGTCCAAATTTTATTCCTTCCAACGCTTCACTGGTAGTCCTTATACTTAAAAGGCCCAACTGCAAAAAAAACAATTCTTCAAAGACCAATCTTCTTCTGGCTTTCAAAAAACCTTCATGCGTGTCAGGGAAATGAATGTTTTTTAATGCGTAATTTATTTCTGAAAGGTTATATTTCTTTCTTATTGCATGAGGTAAATATTCTTTTAAGTTACTTCCAACAAAAGCAAAACAATTTTCCATGATACTTTGTATAACTTTTTGAGTAAGAGAAGAAGTTAAAGGGTAGATGGGAATAATCTTTTGAGTATATTTTCCAATTCTATCAGAATTTTCAAATATAGGATTTATGATTTCTTTTTTGCGGTACTTAGCACTTATTTTACCATAGAATATATATGTCTCTCCTACAGAAAAAGTATTGGAAAGATATTTCTGGTTGTACCATGTTGCAGTGATCGTGCCAGTATCATCCTTAAGTATAAGTTTGTAAATGCTAAGGCCTTTTCTAACTTTTTGTTCTGCCATGTGGGAAAATACAGTCCCTCTAACGCATACCATTTCCCCATCTAATACTTCTATTATTTTTTTGATTTTAGAACGGTCCTCATAATCTCTTGGAAAATAATATAACATATCCTCCACTGTATATATTCCAATTTTATTGAATAACCGGGCTCTTTTTTCTCCTACTCCCTTGATACAACTTATATCTTTTGTTAAATCAGATATTTCAACCACCTCATCTCTTCCAATACTGTGCTTTACCGTGAGCTTATACCGGCATCCATGCGTACAAAGGTGCATTGTTTCATCTGGCTGAATACTATCATATATTCCACGTCTTGCCGTCCCCAAGTCGCACTGCGCCAAGAAGTTCTAATGCCTCTTCACAATGCGGGTTCAACAATTGTGCACTTTTGTCGCAGTTTTTGCGAAAGTTATTTTTATAATTAACCAACTTTAAAACTGAATATTGAGATTTTAAAGTTGGTTAATTTCATCGATAACTACATTAATTTATTTTTAACTTTAATATTGGTTATCGATATAATAATTCCAAAATTAAAAAAATAGAGGGTGCCCCCTCGATATTATTCATTCAACAGAAAATATATAATAGTACAGTGGCTGTCCACCATTGTATACCTCTACATCACAATCTGCAAAACGGTTTCCCATATATTCAGAAAGCTCCTGGGCTTCCTGCTCATCAGTATCACGTCCATAGAAAACAGATATAACTGAACTTTCTTCATCAACTAATGCATCAAGCAGTTGATGACAAACTGTTTTTATATCTTTACCGACGATTTGAATCTGCCCGTCTCTGATTCCCAGGATGTCACCTTCTGTAATATTCTTATCGTCAAAAGCAGAACTTCTTACTGCATAAGTTACTTGTCCTGTTTTTACCTTTGCCAGTGCTTCAGTCATACTTCTGAAGTTTTCTTCCACCCCTGCCTGGAAATCAAATGCTAACATCGCAGCAATACCTTGTGGAACACTTTTAGATGGAATAACAATAATATTTTTATCGGTTAAAGTTTTTGCCTGCTGGGCAGCAAGAATAATATTTTTATTGTTAGGAAGTACGAAAATATTATCAGCATGTATATTATCAATAGCTTTTAAAATATCATCAGTACTTGGATTCATTGTCTGCCCGCCTTCAATAACCTCATCAATTCCTAAATCTTTAAATATATTTATAATTCCTTCACCCATGGCAACAGTAATAAATCCATATTCCTTCTTTTGAATTATTTGATTTTCCTGTAAAATAGTATGCTTATGCTGCTCTTTCATATTATCAATTTTAATGTTTGTCAAATCGCCAATTTTTAAGGCTTCTTGTATGACAAGTCCGGGATTGTTGGTATGTATATGCACCTTTATGATGTCATCATCATCAATCACCAGCGTGCTATCGCCCTGACCTTCAATAATTCTTTTGAAATGATTGATGTCCACTGTAAAATCCTTTTTGTTGATTAAAAATTCAGTGCAATATGTAAATTGAATATCCCCATCAACTTTTGCAGCTACCTTTTGACCCGCTTGTATTTGTTCCGGATTTTCCTGTTTGTCCAACTCTACTTCTCTATCTGTCTCGATAACCTGTAAAGCACCTTCTAAAATATAGATAAGCCCTTTGCCTCCTGCATCCACAACTCCTGCTTGCTTTAAAACCGGGAGCATTTCAGGAGTTTTATCGAGAGTTGTTTTTGCATTTTCTATTGCTGACTTAAAAACTTCAACGATATTATCAGCAGTCTTACTTGCTAAAACAGCTGCTTTTGCTCCTTCACGGGCAACAGTTAAAATAGTACCTTCCGTAGGCTTCATTACCGCTTTATATGCTGTATCTACTCCTGTTTTTAGTGCTTCAGCAAAAACTTTAGCATTTACGCAATTATGCCCTTTTAATTCTTTTGCAAAGCCCCTGAAAAGTTGTGATAAAATAACGCCCGAATTTCCCCTGGCTCCTCTTAGTGAAGCAGCTGCCAATGTGTCTGCAATTATAGAAACTGAACTATCATCTGCTAATTTTACTTCTTTTGCTGCTGTAAGGAGGGTAAGGGACATGTTGGTCCCCGTATCCCCGTCAGGCACCGGAAAAACATTTAATGCATCGACTACTTTTTTATTATTCTCCAGATTGTTTGCTGCAGATAGGACCATTCTTTTTAGCATTCTGCCATCTATTTGTTTTAATACCAAACCAAGTCCTCCTCACTATTGTTCGACTCTTATACTTTCAACATATACATTGATTCTTTTTACTTTGAATCCAGTAATAGACTCAACCGAATACCTGACATTATTGACGATGTTTTCGCAGATGGCTGAAATGTTCACACCATATTCAACAATAATATGTAAATCAACTACTAGGTATTCCCCATCTATAACTACCTTGACCCCTTTATTTAATGCCTCTTTCTTTAAAAGACTTACCAGCCCGTCTGCGGTATTACGTGATGCCATTCCTACAACGCCATAGCATTGGGTAGCGGTCATCCCTGCAATATTGGCTATAACTTCTGTGGGTATTATAATACTTCCATTGTCAGTGTCTAATCTTCCCACCATACTTTTACCTCCATTAAATTTATTAATCATATTAACTATTTTAATATATTATTATTATTATTGCCACCATTTTTGATTAAAAAAACCCTTGCAAAATGAGTCTTCCTTTGTTAAAATAAATATTGTTTTACTAGTGACGGAGTTCGCTTCATATCTTGTAAGGAGGTGTATATAGATGGCACAATGTGATGTTTGCGGAAAAGGTTTGTCTTTTGGAATAAAAGTAAGCCATTCCCATAGAAGAACAAATAGAACTTGGAAAGCTAATGTTAGAAGAGTTAGAGCTATTGTAAATGGTACTCCAAAAACTATTTACGCTTGTACTCGTTGTTTGCGTTCAAATAAGGTAACAAGAGCAATATAACATAAAAAAGGTTCAAGAATTTTTAATATTTTTGAACCTTTTTTATGATTTTTTCTTCTTTACTGGTCTGTATGTACCTTTAGTCAATTCTAAACACTGCCTTAAGTATCTTCCCTATAAACTTAGGCATTTTTAGCACGACAATTTTCATATTAACACCTCACTTTTTTATTTATCTCATCCATTTTTTAAAAATAGAAACCCTATCGCAACTAAAATTACGCCTTCTAATGCAACCAGTACTCCTAAAGGTATAACAGAAGCAAGCAAAATACCAACCCCTAACACTCCCAGAGTAAGTCCAAGAGTTCTGCGTTTACCGGACATAATAAAAAGCTCACCTCCTATACCTGTTCTATTATCAGTATATTCAGTGAGCCTTTTTTGGTGATTGCTTTTAAAAATAAAGTTGACTCTTTCAATCCCTTGCTTTTATGACTAAAAGAAGTCCTTCTTTTATAGTAATTTCTGCTTCAGGTTTGATAAACACATTACTTATACCGTTAGGAATGCCAAATTTCATTTGTGCATTATTTAATCCATATTGAAGCCCTTTTGTAGTAATTCCGGATACGTTTGGAGTTAACGGAAGCAGAGATAATTTTTCGCCTACTTTACCTCTTAACTGAATATAATCATTAATAAGATATATCTCATTATTTTCATTGATTATTCTTCCTTTAATTCCTTTATCCAGCACCAATTTTAATAGGGATACATTAGCAAAAGAGTGATCAAATCTACTGCCCAGGCTTCCTATAAGAATAATTTCTTCACATCCTCTTTGAATTGCGTATTCAACCGCCAGTTGAGTATCGGTCTCATCCTTATCGGTAGAATAATTTATAATTTGTATATTTTTAGCAATCATGTCATGATAACAATGCTGCTCTATAGAATCAAGATCGCCTATGATTACGTCAGGGGTTACCCCTATTTTTTGGGCATGTTTTGCACCACCATCTGCACAAATAATTAAATCCGTTTCAGAAATCATGTTTCTAAAAAAATCATAATCAACGATATTGCCATTTGAAATAACCCAGGCTCTCATACTTCCCTTATACTCCTATTCCTTCCAGGCCAAAGCTTTCATTTGTGCGATAGTAGCAGCTGCATCTCCAGAATTATAAATAGCTGAACCAGCCACAATAACATTTGCACCGGCTTTGGTAATTTCATATATATTTTTTAAAGTAGCACCACCATCAATCTGTATATCGATATTCCTGCCATAATCATTAATTTTTTTTCTTAATGATGCTATTTTATTGCTCATGGCAGGAATATACATCTGACCGCCAAAGCCTGGGTTTACAGTCATTAATAACACCATATCTATGTCATCGAGAACGTAATCTATGATATCTATAGGTGTTGCCGGGTTTAGAGCTGCGCAAGCTTTAATCCCCAATTTTTTGATCATTTGTATACACCTGTGGAGATGCTTTGTAGCTTCAGCATGAACAGAAATGAGATCCGCTCCTGCCTTCACAAAACTTTCAATATATTTTTCTGGATTCTCAATCATCAGATGGACATCAAATTCCAGCTGACTGTATTTTCTTATCCACTCGACTACCGGAGGACCGATGGTGATATTTGGTACAAAGTGTCCATCCATGACATCAATATGAAGTAAATCTGCGCCTCCCTCTTCTACTAGTTTTATCTGTTCTGCAAGTCTTGAAAAATCTGCAGATAATATTGATGGAGCAATTTTAATCATTTCTTCCACTCCTTTACATTTTTTAGCTGGTTATAAAATTGCAAATAATTTTGGTATCTGGACCCGCATATTTTTTTTTGATTTACAGCTTCTATGATTGCACACCCAGGTTCAGAGGTATGAGAACATCCTCTAAATTTACATAAAGAAACATATTCCCTAAATTCTTTAAACAGGCAATCAAGTTCTTTTGCTTTTATATCCAACAAATCAAAGGAACTAAATCCGGGAGTATCTACAACATAACTCCCATCTTCCAGTTCCAATAATTCTACATGCCTAGTAGTATGCTTACCACGTTCAATCTTTTTGCTCATCTCTCCTGTTTGCAGCTTGAACCTTGAATCAACAGCATTCAGCAAGCTGGATTTTCCAACCCCTGATGCGCCTGCAAAAACTGTAACTTTTCCTTTTAATATTCCCCGCAGCTCATCAATACCCTGGCAAGTATGAGTACTCGTGCATATAACTTTATATCCCGCATTAAGGTAAGCATTATATATATCGATATATGCATCATTTTTATCAAGGTCAATTTTATTTAAACATATAACGATATCAAGCTTCTTTGACTCGGCAGCAATGATAAATTTGTCCAACAATAACAGGTTAGGATCAGGACAACAGACTGCAACGACTATTACAAGCTGCTCTACATTGGCAACCGGGGGACGAATCAAAGTATTCGTTCTTGGAAATATATTTTCTATACTTCCTTTTGCTTCATCATGCTGTGACAACTGCACTTCCACATAATCCCCTACCATTGGGATAACATCATCTTTTCTAAATTTCCCCCTCGCCTTGCACTCCACAATACCCTTTTCTGTTTTTACATAATAAAAACCGCCAATTCCTTTTAATATTATGCCTCTAGGCATTATGAAACATCACCCGCCAAAATTTATTGTATCCTCTGCTTTTAATACGTCGTCAAAATATACCTGAATAGATATTGTACCTTTGCCTACCAGCCTAACAGTAATAGGACTATCACTTTTACTATGCATTTTTTCATATACGGTTTTTGATCCTTCACTGTTGTTAGCAACAATCTTAACCTTTACCGTATCCTTGTCCTGTGGAAGATTAATATTGATATACCGTTCTTTTTCATCCGTTGGCTTTCCATCACTGATTACCAAATCAATTACTGTTTTTTCTTCCACTTCACTTTCAGCCGGGATACTCTGCGCTATTACAGTGTCTTTTGGTTTATCACTTGGCTCTCTTGTTACTTTTCCTAATACCAGTCCAAGTTGTCCAATAATTCTTTTGGCCTCATCCTCCGTTTTACCTACCAAATTAGAGACTTTAACCATTTTTATTTCTCTACCCTTACTTACATACAATTGGACAATATCATCCGTTTTTGCTTCAGCCCCCTCTTCCGGCACATGACGTATTACTATTCCTTCCGGAATTGTTTCATGAAACTCATAAATTACTTTATAGCCCAGCCCAATTCGTTCTAAATTTATTTCTGCCTGCCTATATTCTGTATTTGTCAGATTAGGAACCGTAATTGTCCTAGGACCCCGGCTTACTACCACCTCAATGGTTTCAGGCAGCTTTACCACTTCATCCGGGCCCGGCTTCTGGGAAATAATTTTTCCCTTTTCAACTTCGTCACTATATTCCTGCTGTACTTCAACGATATTAAATTTTTCAGGGTCATTATAGAAACTTTTTACAGTATTTAAATCCTTTCCTATCAGATTAGGTACCTTCTGTTCGATATTTTTATTAATAGCCAATTGTCCATTAAATAATAAATTATACCCAACAAAAGAAATACCCCCGATAATGATTGCTGAAGTAATAATTGCTGCAATTACAGCTACCCTATCTTCTTTTTTTACTTTCTTTTTCTTTTGTGTCATATTGTCACTTCCATTAATATTTATAATCGGTACCTTTTGTGTTGGAGAATCATCAATATTTCCCCCTTCAACAAAATCATTATCCGGTTCATCAAATGCTTTATATAAGTCCTTTAGCATTGATGTTGCCGAAGGATACCTGCTGCTTTGTTCTTTGCTTATAGCTTTTAGTACAATTGACTGCAAAGCAATGGGAATACTTTTATTAATATTCCTGGGTGATATAGGCTGTTCCTGAATATGTTTAATAGCTACTGCAACGGGGCTTTCACCATCAAAAGGCACTCTTCCGGTAAGCAGTTCATACATTACAATTCCCAAAGAATAAATATCTGATTTTTCATCTGTATAGCTTCCCCGGGCCTGTTCAGGTGAAAAATAATGAACAGATCCTATTGTATTTCCACCCAGCGTCAAAGTTGTAGATGTGGCTGCCCGGGCAATTCCAAAATCAGTCACCTTTACCATTCCATCTTTTGTAATCATAATGTTATGAGGTTTAATATCCCTGTGTACAATATGTTTTTTATGTGCATGCTCTAATGCAGAACAAATTTGTACAGAAAAATTTAAAGCATCCTTCCAGGCTAATGCACCCTTACTGGTAATTAACTCTTTTAAGGTAATCCCATCAATATATTCCATTACTATATAATGTATGTCCTCCTGCTGTCCAACATCATATACTGAGACAATATTGGGGTGAGATAAACTTGCCGCCGCCTGAGATTCAATGTTAAACCGACTTATAAACTCCTGGTCTTCTATGAGTTCATGCCGTAGAACTTTTACAGCAACAAAACGGTTAAGAAGCCGGCAACGTGCTTTATAGACTAATGCCATTCCCCCTCCGCCTATTTTTTCTAAAATCTCATATCTATTCCCTAAGACATTTCCAATCATTTTTACACCTCTTTTTTTAAAACAAAATCTTGAACAAAGGCGCATCGTTACACCTGCAGAATTTCGAGGTAAAGAACTTCTGTCCACAATTTTTACGCAAGTTATTTGCTTAATAGAAGAACATCATTATGGTCTCATATGTCTCCTATAGACTTATAGCTACAACAGTAATATTATCTAATCCTCCCTTATCATTTGCAATAGAAATAAGTTCTTCTACTGCCAATTGAAGGTTGTTGTGACTATTAATTACTGCGAGAATTTCTGAATTAGTCAACATATTTGTCAATCCATCAGTGCAAATCAGCACAATATCATTACTCATATACTCCTGAATATAAATATCAACTTGAGTATCTTTATCTCCACCCAGTGCCCGGGTTATAACATTCTTTTGCGGATGATTTGCCGCTTCTTCTCTAGTAATACTTCCACTATTCACTAGTTCTTCAACCATAGAATGGTCAGTAGTAATTTGATACATATCATTTCCACGTATTAAATATGCTCTACTGTCTCCAACATGAGCAACACATAAATAATGGTTTTGAATAAAACAGAGAATGGCAGTTGTTCCCATACCCGCATACATTTCATTTTCAAGGGACTTATTATAGATAACTGTATTCGCCTTTTTCATACTGTCTTGCATCATTTGAATGATTTGCTGGTCAGTCATGCCTTCGTGATAAGACTCCTTTATATACGTTTGAATCTCATCAATTGCAATTTTACTTGCTATCTCACCGGCATTATGGCCACCCATACCATCGGCAATAATGCAAAATCTAATTCCCGATCCATCCTCAAACTCGGATACAAAAAAGTTATCTTCATTAATTTCTCTTGTCTTCCCTTTATCGGTAAATGCCCCAATTTTCACGCTTTTCTCCCCTTGAAAACTATTTTTTTGAATGACCTCTCCTGAGTTGGCCGCATGAAGCATTAATATCACCACCAAGTTCACGTCTCACAGTTGTTGAAATACCATTTTTCTCTAAGATGCTTTTGAATAAATTAATTTGCTTACTGGAACTTTTAGAGTATTCCTTCTCTTCAACTTTATTTATTGGTATTAAGTTTACATGACATAGTAAATCTTTAATTTTAGAACTTAATTCTCTAGCATTGTCTACGCTGTCATTAATTCCCGAAATCATTGCATATTCAAAAGTTATTCTTCTTTTTGTAGTTTCAGCATAAATTCTACACGCATCCAACACTTTATCAATAGAATAACTCCTGTTAACAGGCATAATTTTATTCCGGATTTCATCATTGGGTGCATGAAGGGAAACTGAAAGGGTGATAGGCATATTTTCTTTTGATAACTTCAATATAGCGGGGACCAGTCCGCAAGTTGACAGAGAAATATGCCTGTATCCTATATTAATTCCCGCAGGATGATTTACATTTTTTAAAAATTTTATGACATTGTCATAGTTATCCAGCGGTTCACCAATACCCATCAAAACAATATTGGAAATTCTCTCTCCTATGTCTTTTTGTATAAATATTACCTGGTCTAAAATCTCACCTGGAGTAAGGTGTCTAACCAGTCCGCCTATTGTTGATGCACAAAAGTTGCAGCCCATTCTGCATCCTACCTGCGTTGAGATACAAATAGTAATACCATGCTTGTACCTCATAATGACACTTTCTATTAAATTTCCATCATTTAAACCAAGCAAATATTTAATAGTTCCATCCAGCCTGGATGTTCGCTTGTCTACGATAGAAACTGTACTGATAAAGCTTCTTTCGGCCAGCATGGCTCTTAAATCTTTTGATAGGTTTGTCATCTCATCAAAATTTGTCACTCCATTGTGCAGCCACTGAAAAACCTGTTTTGCCCTATATTTTTGCTGGCCGATATTTACAAAAAATTCTTCCAACTCTTCATAGCTCAGATCTTTTAAGTTAATTTTATCCGACAAGATAGCTTCTCCCTTCAATACTGCCGTTTTAGTTTGCATATAAAAAAACCATCTGTTTTATCTACATTGGGAAATAGCTGTATATAGCCCTGTTTTACCGTATCTTTTTTTAGTTGTTCAGGGAAATATGGTTCAATACTTTCAAGGATAAAGTGTGGATTTTTTTTTATAAAATCCTCTATAACTCCTATATTTTCTTCCTCCTGGATAGTACAGGTACTATATACAAGGTAACCTCCGGGCTTCACATACTTCGATGATACCTGTAATATTTTTTTCTGCAAATTTACGATATCTCCCACATCATTTTGTACCTTATTCCATTTGATATCTGGCTTTCGCCGGATAATCCCCAGTCCTGAGCAGGGAGCATCTACTAATACCCTATCTGCCTGTCCATGTAAATCATACACCTCAATAGCAGCGTCATGGCTCACTGCATTAATAATTCCTATTCCCAGCCGTTTAGCTGCTTTTTGGACCAATTCTATTTTATGTGGATGTATATCCCATCCCAATATTTTACCTCTATTTTGCATCAACTGTGCTATGTGAGTAGTTTTCCCCCCAGGAGCACAACACACATCAATAACAAATTCGCCCGGTTGAGGGTCTAATGCCTTTGACACCAGCATTGAGCTTTCATCTTGTACTTGAAATAATCCCTCTTTAAACGCTTTTAAGCTATCTATGCTGCCGACTTCCTTTAAGATAAGTGCTTCACTGCAGTATTTCCCTCTGATCGCTTTTACATTTTCACTTCCCAAAATTTCTATTAATTCTTCCGGTGTAGTTTTTAGCGTATTCACCCTTACACATAAGTCAGCAATTTCATTATTTGCTATACACAAACTCTCAGCAAATTCAAAGCCATATCTATCTACCCAATTTTGTACCATCCACTGCGGGTAAGAATAAAAGATTTTTAAATATTCTATAGGGTTTTGGTTTTTATCAGGAAACCTGATATTATTTTTATTTCTTGATACATTGCGCAAAACTGCATTTACAAACTTTGTTGAAGCATAATGCCCATATTTTTTTGACAGCTTGACACTTTCATTACAAGCTGCAGAATCAGGAACCTTATCAAGATAAACAATTTGATAAATTCCTATTCTTAATATATTTAAAATCCAAGGTGAAATCTTGTTAAGCTTGATTGCTGAAAATTGTCCAATAATATAATCAATTGTCAGCTTAAATTTTATTATACCATAAACCAGTTCTGTAATTAAACCTCTATCCACCACTTTATAATCGGTGTGTTTCAGGTACTTTTTTAATGCTATATTTGCATAAGCATCATTGTTCTCTATTTCATACAATATTTTAAGTGCTGTCTCTCTTGGTGAAATCTCTTTGGCCATTTTTATCTCCGTCTTCTTCCCATTCCTGCAATAAGTACTAATCTTAACAAATTTGCAATACCTACGGCTGCAGCTGCTACATAGGTAAGTGCAGCTGCATTCAAAACTTTTTTAGTAGGCTGCAGCTCATCCCTTGAAAGGAAACCTCTTGTTTCCAAGATTTCAAGTGCTCTACCACTTGCATTAAATTCTACTGGAAGAGTAACAACCTGAAATGCTACAACAGCAGTAAATAAAATGATTCCAAAGTTAACTAACGGTTCTAATCCTGCAATCAATCCTAAAATAGCTAACGGGATTGCAGCATGTGAGCCTATATTCGCAATAGGTACCAGGCTGTTTCTAAAGACCAGCGGGGCATAGGATACCCGGTGTTGAATGGCATGCCCGGTTTCATGGGCTGCAACGCCAACTGCAGCTACTGAAGTACTGGAATACACTGATTGAGAAAGCCGGACTACTTTTGTTCTCGGATCATAATGGTCAGTTAAATGCCCACCTATCATTTCTACCTGTACGTCATATAAACCCTGGCTGTCGAGAATTTCTCTTGCAATTTGAGCCCCAGTATAGCCTCTGATATTTCTAACATTTAAATATTGATTGAATGTACCTTGAACCCTGCTCTGCGCATAAAGAGCAAATAACACAGCGGGCATTACTAGCATAATATAATACGGATCAATTCCCAACAAATATGGCATATTTACACACTCCTTTTTGATAAAAAGATATTTACAGGCTACAGAAAATATTAAAAAACTAGAACTGGTTCTTAACAAGAACTTGCCTTATTGCATCTTCTATCTTATCAACCTCTACTTTTGTATTAATACAAGGACCTTCAGGGGTGGTATTTTCAATGGCAATCACAGGAATATTATCTATATCCAGTATCCCATGAATTAAATCCCGGCTGCAGGCAACAGAAATAATTAATTTCGTTCTGTTTTCCTGGATTGCTTTTCGTGCCATTGTTCCACCTGAGGCTATACAAATCTTTATATTATATCGTTCAGCAATATCTAAAATTCTGGTAATATCACATTTGCCGCACCTTTTGCAATTAGATGGGTCGTTTGTAACTTTGTAACCACATTTGGCCCATTGCAGACAGTGAGGCACCAGTAACAATATTTTGTCATTTTCAGATTTAGGATTTGCTGAATTAACAATAATATTATTGATATCTACAAAAAAGCTTCGCATAATATTTTTGTCTATTCTTAATATACTAACTAAATCTATTGCAATGGACATAACAATTTTAATAAATTTATTAATAAATAATGCAAATGTTTTATTAATTCTTCCCGCCCTATAAGCAGTTGCAATAATATATATAAGCAGGGCTGAAAAAAGAATAATGATGAATACTAAAACTACTAAAATTAGCATTATTAAATTATAGGTTACCTCATCCACATATAAATATACCATCAGCGCTATAAATAATGCCGCAAAAGCCAAGGCAATGAAAACTTGTGAAATTTTAAAAAATACTTGTAGTCTTTCTCTTTTGAAGTCCATAAATCAACTTAAACATTCTCCATAAATAATAGAATGTCCTCTTAGGTATTCGTCGATTCCCATTCTTTTTCCGCCCTCAAACTGTACTTCTTTAATGATAATACAGTATTTATCCCCTGCTTTTACGGCTAAACCTTTATTATTTATATATTTTAAAATAGTTCCTGGCACTTCATCCGTGCAGCATTCCTCAATATCTACAGACCATACTTTCATGCATTGATCTTTATAGTAGGTATAAGCAACAGGCCATGGATTTACTCCCCGGACCAGATTTTTTATTTCAATTGCAGGTTTAGACCAATTTATTCGTGATATGGATTTATCCAGCATTGGTGCGTAAGTAGCCTCATGATGCGGCTGAGGTTCCCTTGGTATCGGACCTTTTTCTAACAGACCAACTGTTTCTTTTAGTACCTCTGCCCCTAATACCGACAGCCTGTCATGCAACTCACCCGCCGTCTCATCTTCCCCTATTGAAATCTTTTTCTTTAAGATCATATCTCCGGTATCCATACCTTCATCCATATACATTGTCGTTATACCAGTCTCTTTTTCACCATTTATAATGCACCATTGTATAGGTCCTGCGCCTCTATATTTAGGAAGCAGAGATGCATGCACGTTAATGCAGCCATATTTAGGGTAATCCAAAATATATTTGGGCAGGATCTTGCCGTAAGCTACTACTACAATCAAATCAGGATTAAGATTTTCCAAATCATCTTTAAAGCTTCCATTTTTAAGGTTTGAGGGTTGAAAAACAGGAATTCCTTTTGAAACAGCATATTCTTTCACCGGAGGCTGACTTAATTTATGCCCTCTTCCTTTTGGCTTGTCAGGTTGTGTAACAGCACCTATAACGTTATACCCCTCATTTACTAGCATATCAAGACAGGGGACGGCAAATTCGGGGGTACCCATAAATAAAATTTTCATTCTATCACCTCATCCACATCTTACTTTTCGTCCGGCTCGACAAATCTTATAACTTTATCTATAAATAATTCTCCATCCAAGTGGTCAATTTCATGGCAAAGAGCTCTTGCAAGCAATCCTTCGCCTTCTATCTGAATTTCTTCTCCATTTCGATTTAATGCCTTAACAACAACTTTTGCCGGTCTTTCAACTTCACCCCACTTACCCGGTACGCTTAAGCACCCTTCTACTTCTATTTGTTTGCCTTCTGCATGAATTATTTCCGGATTTACCAGTTCAATGAGCCCGCTTCCAACATCTATTACGACAATCCTCTTTAATATTCCAACCTGTGGTGCAGCCAGGCCCACTCCATTTGCACTTCTCATTGTTTCTGCCATATCATCCAAGAGGGTAATAATACTTTTATTTATAGTGTCAACGGGACGCGCTACCTTACGTAAAACATCATCGCCCACTCTTCTAATGATTCTATTTGCCATTCTTTATACCTCCTAAAACATATTTACCGGGTTTATGTCAATTGTAAGATTAACCCCTGCATTCTTTTTATTGTTATAAAATTCATATAGTAAATTATTTAAAAGTTTTCTAATTTCCAAGTTGTCTACACATTTTAGCAATGCCCTCCACCTGAATTTATTTTTAAGCCTGGATATAGGTGCAGGCGTGGGACCCAAAATCTCACTACAAACCTTGCTATAACCGCTTTCTTTAATTTGTTTCTTTAAATCCAGTATCAATTCATTAATCTTCCGGACTACCGCTTGTTCATCTGTTCCACTTATCAATATTGAAATAATCTGGCAAAACGGCGGATAATTCAGCTGCTTTCGTATTTGTATTTCATTTTTATAAAATGCCAGATAATCATGATTCTTTGCTACTTGTATAGTAAAATCATCCGGTTGGTAGGTCTGGATAACTGCTCTTCCCTCAATATCCCCTCTCCCGGCTCTCCCGCATACTTGGGTAATTAACTGAAATGTTCTTTCGGAAGAACGAAAATCATCGATGTTTAACGACATATCAGCAGCTAAAATTCCCACCAATGTAACATTAGGAAAATCCAAGCCCTTTGATACCATTTGCGTCCCTATGAGAATATCTATATTTTGATCCTTAAAAGTGCTCAATATTCTCTCATGGGAAAATTTACTACCAGTAGTATCTATATCCATTCTTAATACTGAAGCATCAGGAAATAAATGCTGAATTTCCTGTTCTACCTTTTGAGTTCCTATACCAAAATGTCTAATGTAACTGCTATGACACTTTGGGCAAATACTTACATTTTTAATTTTATAACCACAATAATGGCATGTAAGCCTGTTATTATTTATATGATAAGTTAAAGATATATTACAGTGGGGGCAATTCAAAACATATCCACAATTTCTACAAGATACAAAAGTAGAAAAACCTCTTCTATTGAGAAATAATATTGTCTGCTGCCTGTTCCTTATATTATATTCTATTTCTTCCTTTAACATGGTACTAAAAATTGATTTATTGCCTCTCACAAGTTCTTCCCGCATATCAACGATTTTGGCTTTAGGCAGCGGTGCATTATTATAACGCTTTAACATTTGTGTGAGTATATATTCACCACGTTCAGCTTTATAGTAGCTTTCAATGGAAGGAGTTGCAGAACTTAAAAGTATCACTGCCTTTTCATTAACACTTCTTTGTTGTGCAACTTCCCTAGCATGGTATCGTGGGGGCAGCTCAGATTTATAGGAGTTTTCGTGCTCTTCATCCAAAATAATAATACCAAGGTTTTGGAAGGGTGCAAAAATTGCCGATCTGGCCCCAACCACCACATCTACCTCCAAATTTTTTATCCGTTTCCACTGGTCATATCTTTCCCCAAGAGAAAGGCCGCTGTGAAATACAGCAACTCTATCTCCAAACCTGCTCATAAAGCGTTCTACCATTTGAGGAGTTAAAGAGATTTCAGGAACTAACACTATTGCTTGCTTCCCCATGGAAATAACCTGATCAATAATCTGGAGAAAAACTTCTGTCTTCCCACTGCCAGTTACTCCTCTTAATAAAATTGTAGCAGGTATAGAGTTTCTAATGTGTTCTGTAGTTAATTTTATCACATTTTCTTGTTCCAGGGTAGGTCTATATGCACCGGTCCTTTCAAATTGTTTATCAGCAAAAGGGTTACGCATGATTACGTGATCCTTATAATGGATAAGTCCTTTTTTATATAATGAATTGATGGCACTATAGGAACCCTGTGAAAACATTACAAGATCACTTAACGCTACAAATTCATTTTCCATTAATATTTCCAAGATTCTTGCCTGTGATGGCGCTTTTACCCTCATCATTTCTAAATGGTCTATTGCTTCTTCACGGGAAATAGCTAAACAGGCAAGCCGTATTGTTTTATTTTTAACCAAAGAACGGTATTCATTTGATATAATAATAATTTTTTTCTTTTGCAACGAACTTATAGAAGACCTGATATTAGAACTTCCAAGCAGGAAAGCCACTTGAGAATATTCTAAACACCCGTCGTTTTCCCGGAGTACTTTCACTATCTTTTTCTGTAAAGATGAATTTTTAACTTTTTTTTCAATGGTATCATTATCTATTTCCCTATTAATTTTAATCCATTCTTGATGCTTTAACCCGATTCCAGGAGGCGAAACTGCTTTTATTGCTTCATAATATGTACATAAATATCTTTCACGCATCCAATTAATAAGGCATAACATTTTTTCATCAAATAACGGTATCTCATCTATAATATCACATATTTCTTTAAGGTTGGACATATCACTGTGATTAACCCGATTGATTATAAATGCTTCGGTTTTTTTATTTCCATTGCCAAAGGGAACCAGCACCCTCATTCCTATTTTGACCTTAGTTAGTTTTTCCTGGGGAATTAGATAGTGAAATATCCTGTCTACATTTCTAGATGGATTGTTTACTATAACTTCTGCAATATTATTTTCAACCACTGGTTTCACCCCATTTCAAAAATAGCCCACCCTCTCAGGGTGAGCTCTTGTATAAGCGAAATTTTAGCACAGTTTTTGATGATATATTGCTAATGCTTTATCCAGTATTATATGAGCTAACTGGTCTTTTGTCATAATAGAGATATTTTCAACATTTCCGTTTCTATCTATCATTTTCACTATATTTGTGTCTACAGCAAATCCCGCACCTGGTTCAGATAAGTCATTCGCTACAATAAGGTCAAGGTTCTTCCTGATCAACTTTTCTCTTGCATACTCTTCAAGGTGCTGAGTTTCCATCGAAAAACCAATAAGGACCTGATTCTTGACCTTCTTGCCCAAGTCCGCGAGGATATCAGGGTTTTTTGTAACTTTTATCTCTAAATCGCTATGCTCTTTTTTTATTTTATTTTGACTAACTTGTAATGGACGATAATCGCTGACGGCAGCAGCTTTAATAATAACAGACGTACTTTCATAATGCTGCATTACAGCATCGTACATTTCCAAAGCTGTATTCACTTTTACCATCTGTATTCCTTCAATAGGTTTTAAAGCAGTAGGTCCGGTAACCAGGATTACGTCTGCTCCCCGGTATTTTGCTGCCCTCGCTATTGCATATCCCATTTTTCCTGAAGAGTAATTGGTTATAAATCTTACAGGGTCTATAGGTTCTCTGGTAGGACCTGCAGTTACAAGCAACTTCATATTTTTTAGGTCCTTTTGATAGCCTACCGTTTGTACAATCATTTCAACAATGTCATCTGCCTCGGCAAGCTTGCCCTTTCCTATATCGCCACATGCCAGACGACCAATTTGAGGTTCAACAAATATATAGTTAAGAGCTTTCAGACGTTCAATATTTTGTTGAACAATAACATTTTCATACATATTGCAATTCATTGCCGGCGCAAATACTACAGGACTTTTTGTTGCCATAATTGTAGTGGATAGCATATCATCGGCAATGCCATTAGCCACTTTTCCAATAATATTTGCCGTAGCCGGGGCAATAACAAACAAATCAGCTTTTTGTGCAAGGGAAATATGCTCAATCTCCCACGAACGAGGCTCTTGAAACATATCGCTAATTACATAATTTTGAGATAAAGACTGAAAAGTTAATGGATTTACAAATTCACACGCTGAGCGCGTCATTATAACATGAACCTCGGCATTTAATTTTTTTAACCTGCTTACTAAATCTGCAGACTTGTAAGCAGCAATTCCTCCACAAACACCTATAACAATTACTTTTCCCTTTAACACATTAACCCTCCGCTTAACACCCACATTAAAATATCACTATTCTCTACAACTATTTCATCGTATCTTTTGTCCTGTGATAGGTTATCTTATTTTCTGCAATTTCATTAACTGCAATTGTAACAGGTTTATCAGAATTAGACTTAACTAGCTTTGGCGCTCCCTGTGCAATCATCCTGGCCCTTTTCGCAGTTGCAACAACCAGGGTATATCGACTGTCTACCTTTTCCATTAATGAATTTATTGATGGATATATCATATATTACACACCTCTTTAATAATTTCTTGGCTTCGTTCAATTCTACATTTTTCAGCAATTATGATTGCTTCCAGATCTTTTACTGCATCCTCCAACCGGTCATTAATGATAATATAATTATATTTATTAATATGCGTAAATTCCAACCTGGCCGTATTTAACCTTTCATTGATAACTTCCTGGCTTTCAGTTCCTCTGTTTGTAATCCTGCTTTTCAATTCTTCCATCGACGGAGGCAGGATAAATATATATATACCTTCCGGGTATTTACTTCTTACTTTTAATGCACCTTGTACATCTATCTCAAGAATTACGTCTTTACCTTCTTGAAGCATCTTTTCTACATATTTTTTTGGTGTACCATAATAATTGCTGCAAAAAGCAGCCCATTCCAGCAATTCATCATTAGCAATCATTTCTTTAAATTGCTGCTCACTTTTGAAATAATAACTGACGCCCTCAATTTCACCATTTCTTGGCGCACGGGTAGTGGCTGATACAGATAAAACAACATTAGGATTTTTCTCTATCAGGGCTTTGCATATGGTGCCTTTACCAGCACCGGAAGGGCCGGATACTACCAAAAGAAGTCCTTTACTCTTCATCCTCAATTCCCTCATCTTCCACTGGAGTAGAATCTTTAGCAGTTAATCTGTGGGCTACAGTTTCAGGCTGTACTGCTGATAAAATAATATGGTCACTATCTGTAATAATTACAGCCCTGGTCCTCCTGCCATAAGTTGCATCTATCAACATACCTCTATCCCTAGCCTCTTGTATAATTCTTTTTATAGGAGCTGATTCGGGGCTGACAATAGCAACCAATCGATTAGCAGATACAATATTGCCGAAACCTATATTGATTAATTTCATTACATGTTCCTCCCGTTATTTACTTTAAAAATTGTAAGTACAAGCTTTGAGTTTGCTTTTTTATATGATTTTTAACATAATAGTTCACAGTTAAAAGCTCTCAGTTCACAGTAATAAACGATTTAACAGCTTTTACTGTGAACTGTGAATTTATTGACTTTATCTGCCATATAAAATCATTATCAGTAAATATATATCACTCACTCGATGTTTTGTATTTGTTCTCTTAATTTCTCAATTTCTGCCTTCACCTCTACAACACGTTTTGAGATATATAAATCATTTGCTTTAGAACCAATTGTATTAATCTCTCTATTCATTTCCTGAACCAAAAAATCTAATTTTCTACCTACAGGTTGGTCACTGTTTAATATTTCTCTCAATTCAGCCAAGTGACTTTTTAACCGGACAATTTCCTCAGCGATGCTTATTTTATCTGCGAAAATCGCAACCTCCGTTAAAATTCTATTTTCATCAATGGGAACATTTTTAAGAAGTTCCTTAACCCGCAGCTCTATTCTTTCCCTGTATTCGTTTACTACCTGGGGAGATCTTAATTCAATCTCATCAAGGACGGTCGTTATGTATTTTCCTCTTTCAACAAGGTCTTCTGCCAGCCGCATGCCTTCCCTTGCTCTCATAGCTAGAAAATCCTCTATAGCAACGTCAAGAGCTTTCTTAATAAGTCCCCATAACTCTTCCTGATCTTCTTCTTTTCTTTCAACTTTAAAAATCTCATTATATCGGGCAACACTGGAAACGGTAATGTCATCCTGTAAACAGAAAGTGTCTCTTAACTGATAAAGAGCTTTTATATAACTTGCTGCAAGTCCTTCATTAAGAAAAACTATTTTATCATCATCTTCATAGGAATCTATAGAAAAGTATACATCAACTTTACCTCTTGAAATATAATTTTGCAGGTATTCCCGTACCCGGTCCTCTAAGAAACCATAATATCTGGAAACATGAATAGAAAAATCGGCATATCTATGATTAACGGATTTTATTTCTACTACAATATCCTTGTTTTTCTCCTGCAATTCACTTCTTCCATATCCCGTCATACTCCTGATCATTATATGTACCACCTTAATTATTATTCAAAAACTCTGCTATACAGCCAATAAAACAAATCCTTTCACATATTTTACATATACCATCCAGAATAAAAAAATGTAATTCTGAATGTATTATAACACAAATTAAAAAAAATAAAATACTTATAATACATTTTTCTCCACAATAACATTGCAATCATAATACGATAAAAGCTAAAAGAGATTTATATAATTTTATTATATTAAATAATTTCTACAGAATAATCAATTACAACTACTCTTCCATCATTTTCAATGAAATTGATGACTTTTGAAATAATACTGTTTGCATGGGCTGTATCATTTGAAACACAACAAAATCCCAGGACAGAATACTGCCATTTATCCTGGGCATCTATTTCTGCAATAGATACATTAAAACGAGACTGTATTCTATTTATAATACTTTTGACAATTTGCCGTTTTTCTTTTAAAGAAAATACACCTTCCAAAGATAAATCCACACTACAGCTGCCAATAATCATAATATACATCCTTCTATTATTTCTACGTTTACATTTTATCAATAATACTGTAATTGTCAAGATAATATGAAAAACCACATAAAATTAATATCCTGTACATTTGTCTGTATTTTGTATATAATGCTATAATATATGGGGTAAAAGTATAAAACAGGAGTGATATTATGCCTTTAGATGGTATTGTTGTGAACGCTTTGGTTCATGAATTCAACGATAGAATTTTAAATAGCAAAATAGAGAAAATTTATCAACCCGAAAGTGATGAGTTGATTTTTATAATCAGGAACAAAGGAAAAAGTGAACGGCTATTGTTGAGTGCCAGTTCAAACAATCCGAGAATTCACTTTACTACAGTAAATAAATCCAATCCTGATGTACCGCCCATGTTCTGCATGCTACTGAGGAAACATTTAATGGGCGGCAGAATTATTGCAGTGACACAACCTGATTTTGAGAGGATTATTTATTTAATGATAGAATCCTACAACGAATTGGGTGATTTAACTACCAAAAAGCTAATTATCGAAATAATGGGCCGGCATAGCAATATTATATTGGTTGATTCCAATGGAAAAATTATTGATAGTATTAAACATATTGGCATAAATATTAGCAGCGTAAGGCAGGTTATGCCCGGACTTGATTATGTACTGCCGCCTTCACAAGAAAAATTAAATCCTCTGGATTGTTCTGAACAGGAAATATTTGATATTATAAGCAGACAAAGTGATGGTTTAAAAGTGGATAAATGTATTGTAAACAATTTCACCGGGATTAGTCCGCTTATTGGAAGAGAAATTTGTTTTCGTGCGCTGCATAATAGCGATTATTATATTGGTGAACTTAGTGAGGATCAAATAAAGTATGTAGCTGGTGAAATGTGTAAGATTTTTGATCAAATAAAAAATGGCCAGTTTTTACCTGTGCTGCTGTATGATAAAGAGGCAAAAAGGGTTGTAGATTTTTCAGCTGTTAATATCCTGCAATATGAGAATCTTGCAATTGAAACCGATTCATCTATAAGCAGTATCCTTGATACATTTTATTCCAAACGTGATTCTCAAGACAGATTAAAACAAAAATCATCAGACTTGCTAAAAATTATTAATACAAACTTGGATCGGTGCAAAAAGAAGCTTGCACTGCAGCAACAAAAATTAGGTGAAGTCTCCAACAGGGAAAAGTTTAAAACTTACGGTGATTTGATTACCGCAAATATATACAGAATTCAACAAGGAATGGACAAAGTAGAGGTTGAAAATTTTTATGAAGAGGGATGCCCTGTTGTAACCATTCCCCTTGACCCTGAACTTTCCCCTTCCCGGAACGCCCAAAAATATTTTAATGAATATGCAAAGGCAAAAAATGCTGCTAAGATGGTAACAGAGCAGATGGAATTAAATATTCACGAAATTGATTACCTTGAGTCTGTTCATGATGAAGTGATTAGGGCAACAAATGAACAAGAATTAAATGAAATTAAAGATGAAATTGCTGAACAGGGCTATATTAGTCAGAAATCAAAACAAAAGTCACAAAAAAATGTTGCCCCCTCTAAACCAATGCATTTTATCAGTTCTGACGGAATTGATATATTTGTTGGCAAAAACAATAGACAAAACGACTACCTTACTTTAAAATTTGCCCGGGACGAAGACCTATGGTTTCATACTAAAAATATTCCCGGTTCCCACACAATAGTAAAAACAGGAGGAAAAAAAGATATTCCGGATACTACCTTGTTACAAGCAGCAGCCTTGGCTGCGTATTTTAGTAAAGGTAAATATTCGTCTAATGTTGCTGTAGACTATACTACTGTAAAGAATGTAAAAAAGCCTTCCGGAGCAAAACCTGGAATGGTGATATATGAGAATTATAAAACTGTCTATGTGACGCCGGATGAAGAGCTGATCACCGCCCTCTCCCCAGGCGATCAATAAAATTTAAAACGCGGTTGCCCTCGATTGCTTTAGAAAAAGAATACTTTTCGCTGATTAAGTTCAATAAAAACACAATGGTTAAAAGGATAAACCGAACCATGAAGCTTTTAACAGCAATCACTATACCTATGCCTAAAGCCATCCCGATAAAGTTTGCACCGGTATCACCCAGCATCCCCCGTGCTTTTAAATCTAACGGAAGATAGGCAAGCAATGCTCCAAGTACAATATAATGAATATTGGTTAGGGTCCCAAGCAATAGGGATAGCAGCGTTAGCAGTATAAACCCTTTTATTGCTCTTCCGGGGCGGGTATCCAACAAATTAATAAGGTTGGTAACCAGGCTAATTAAAAATATATTGGCTATAATATCATAAAAGGTTTTGGATACCTGGATACTCACAATAAAAGCAGAAATAAAGCCTATAATTGCCTTTAGCCCCCCCGTAGTAAGTTTTCCCTTCATTAAACCTTTTATATGTCCTTTAAAACCTTTTGATGAATTGTTTCCAAGAAGGTCATCAATAAGTCCTGCAAAGCCCATGAGAGATCCTGCAAAGACTACGTATAGTGCTTGCAGTGGTTCAACCAGGTCAAAGGGGATTGCCATACCAACTGCTGCAACAGTACCCAGCATAACAGCGATCCCCATTGAACCAGGGATTTTAATCCCCTGGAAATTTGCAATAACTTGTCCTGCTTCAATTAACATTTGTCTGGTCCCGCTTTGAGAAACTATTGTACAAATATATCCTAAAACAATTAAAACCAGTACATCATACATAAATCTTTAATGTCCCTTCAATTTTTGTTTTTGCCTGTCCTTTCAAATGCCTTGCGTATAAGTACGACAAGAATATCATTCATTTGTTTTCCTCTGTGGAGAAATCCTTTTAAATTCCTTCCCGTCTCCTTATGAGTCATATCCACATCACATTCCAAAATTGTATATCCTTTTTTAATAATATCTATTGTCATACCTACCTCTGCACCGTATCCGGTACCAATCGTTATATTTTTCAGGACTTCTGCTTTAAATGCTCTCTGCCCCGACAAGGTGCTCTCTATATATTCCCCCGCCAACAGCTTTGTACCATACCGGCTTACTAATTTAACCAACCCAAAACCCCCTTTTTTCTTTGGCCTGCCAAATCTAGCTATGGCAACATCACAAATGCCATCTTGTATTGGTTGAATGAGTTTTACAATCTCTCTTGCAGTCTTTTCGGTGTCTGCATCCAAAAAAACAACAATATCTCCTTTACATCTTAGCAAACCTAGCTTTAGTGCATTGCCTTTTCCTTTATTTTCTGCACATCTAATCACTTTTGCATTACACTTCCGGGCAATTTCACAAGTATTATCATTTGAGCCGTCATCTACCACAATGATTTCATCTATTAATCTGATAGCATGTACTGCTTCTATCGTTTCTTTAATCGTCTTACTTTCATTATATGCCGGAATAATTACACTCACCTTTTGCATGGTTCTCTCCTAATTATTCTTTTTTAAATTTAGTTGTTTAAAACTTTCGACACTAAGCTTGGGAAGCAAGCTTGTTGCTGATTCTTTGGTCCCAAAATTTCCTTGAACTCCTTTCATAACCATTAGCATTGATATCTTTCCATATATGGTGTCAATATTATCAATTGTTGAAAAACCTGATTGCTTAAATATATCCATCGCGGAATATGCTGAACTGGACCTTTCTACTATTAAACTGGGAATATTCAATTTCTTAACAATATTTAACATTGGTATATCGACAACATTTATATATTCTCTTCCATTTTGATTTGGCCCAACCCAAATGATATAATCAACCATTTTTGAATAATCTCCTTGAATTTCTATATACTCTTTACTGGCTGTCTCATTTATAAAATCTACATCTTTTCCTGATAAAATTGAATACATGAGGCTTTCTGCAGCATATGTGGTTATGTTGTCAGCTTTGTTCAAACGGAAATCATCCCTAACGGGTTTTATTTGATTAAATGCACTAATGCTGTCAATTTGATATAAATTCATAATAGAGGTAACAGACAAAATATTCGCACCTGCGTTCTGCAACAGCAGGCTTATTTCTTCACTTAACTCTTTATCTCCGGTCATAACAATAGCTACATTATATCCTTTTAATCTCCCACTAACATAATCTGAAAATATACAATTAATTAATTGGTCTTTTAGGCCTATATCATTTTTTAGCTGTGAGATCTCTTTTTTTAAAGTTTCACTCTCTTGGGTTATAGATTTTAAATGTCCGCCTAACTCGGTCATCAATTTACTTTGGTGTGATACCATTAATTGTTCTCCATTGAGCATAGATCCAATAAAGATTCCAAGTCCAAGTGCTGAAAAAATTGCTACAATCGTTATTATATGATAGGTGATTCCTTTACTCATCTCCAACCTCCTTTTTTCTTATTTTATTCGCAACCTCAACTGAAATATATTCAAGAGTACCTGGATGGGAATATATATTTTGAGGATTGCAATAATTGGAATTAATGCAGAGGCTAATATTGGAATGCAATAGGAGAGTCTTAGCTTATTAGAATATAACTTACTCACTCCTTTTGCATCCACCAATTTTGATCCAATTTTTAATCTTGTAAGCATAGTACTGGCCATACCTCTTCTGCCTTTTTCCAAAAAATCAATTATATTCGAATGGGTTCCTACTGCTACAATAAGGTCCGCTTTTTTTTCATATGCAATGATCATTGCAACATCTTCACTGGTGCCCGGAAACGGAAATATTTTTCCCTTAAGACCTAATCTATTTATTCTTTCTAACCCAGGAGCTTTCCCATCAGGGTATGCATGCACAATGATTTCTTTGCATTTTTTAAGGCAAAAATCGCTTACACTATCCATATCACCAACAATAATATCCGGAACCAAACCAAATTCTAAAAGTGCATCTCCTCCACCGTCCACCCCAATTAAAACAGGTTTAAAATCTTTTATATATTCTCTAATTGTTTGGAGATCTTGTTTATAATTACATCCTCTCACAACAATTAATACATGCTTATTTTCCATATGTGTTTCTATAAACGAAGTATTTACATTTTTTAGTATAATGTCTTTTTCTTTATGGGCATATTCTAAAGTATTGTCAATAAATTTTTCTAATTCAATAGAAAAATTATGATAACTATTCTCAAGAAGAGAATTAATCTTATCTTCATTTAATATATTAAATTGATTATGATATTTTTTTCCATTGATAAATAAATCAGAATCCTTTATTTCTATTAAATCTCCATTTTGAATATAGTGGTAAAATGCTTCTCCCATATCATCCAGGATGGTAACACCATTTTCCAGTAATAATTTGGCTCCTTTTGTAGGGTATCGTCCAGAAATATTCTTGTTACAATTAATTACAGCTTTAATCTTTTTATCTATAAGAGAAGATGCTGCTACTTCGTCCAAATCCTCATGGCAGATAACCGGAATATTATTTGAATTTAATAGTTTAACTAGAGCTTTTGTTTTTTTCCCTTTTTGTACATATCCTTTTATTATCATAGCATCATCCCTAAATTTCTTTCTTTTATTATTTTTTACAGTAATCCAAAATAATATAAATAAAAAAATCCTGAAAAATTTTGAATAAAATTTTTCAGGATTTTTTAAGCTAAAATGTGTTATACTACTTTTAACTGCAACCTCAGCTTATCTGCTATCATTGCAATAAATTCACTGTTTGTTGGTTTACCTTTACTATTTTGTATTGTATATCCAAACATACCCTCCAGCGTTTCTACCTGTCCTCTGCCCCAGGCAACCTCAATAGCATGTCTGATTGCTCTTTCCACCCTGCTTGGAGTAGTATTGTATTGTCTGGCAATGGAGGGATAAAGCTGTTTTGTTATTGAATTGATAATCTCCATATCTTTTATTGCCATCATAATGGCATCTCTTAAGTATTGATATCCTTTTATATGAGCAGGAACACCAATTTCATGAATAACTTTGGTAACATTAGCCTCTATGTCTTTTAACGCAGGATTATATGTAGACTTCCCTTCATTCACCGCATCCTTCCTAATCGTTACTCTATTCGTCCTGATAGAACCCTTTAATTGTCTTATTCTTCCAATCAGCACATCCATGTCAAAAGGTTTTATAATGTAATATTCAGCGCCTAATGCCATTGCACTTTGAGTTATTTTATCCTGACCAACGGCAGATAACATAATATATATAGGTTTGCTCTGCATTGGTGTAGAACTTAATTTCTCCAGTACACCCAATCCATCCAAATGAGGCATAATTACATCAATAATAGCAACATCAGGTAAGAGAGTCGTAATCAATTCGTATGCTTCAGCTCCATCTTTTGCAATCCCTATCACTTCAATATCTTCTTGACTATTAAGGTATTCACACAAGATTTCACAAAAATCTCTGTTATCATCTGCAATTACAATTCTAATTTTATTATCTATCAAGATTTAGTCCCCCCATGTCATTTGTATTTTTTTACATAATTATATTATATTTTCTAATTAGCAAAAATTCAAGCATATTTTTATATATTTGAACTTTTTTTAACTCCAAAAAGTCTTTTTTTATATTTATTTTTAACAAATTTTTTTTAATAAAAGATTTAGGTGTAAATTTTGTTGATGGGTAGGAAATTATGCTTGATAAATTGAGCATAATTTCCTATCTTTTTTATCTAATAATTACTTTTTACTTGCTCATATTCCTGAGAAAAGCTGGCAACCCGCTTTAACATCCATTCTATAAATATACCATATCCTCTGGTAGGATCATTTACAAAAACATGTGTAACTGCACCGATGACTTTACCATCCTGAATGATAGGGCTACCGCTCATTCCCTGTACAATTCCGCCAGTCTTTTCTAGCAATGCCGGGTCCGTAATTTTAATTATCATCCCTTTACAGCTTTCTTCACTCTGCCTCATTACTTTCTGAATTTCAACATCAAACTTTTCTATCTTTTGTCCTTGAACATTTGATAAAATATATGCTGGGCCCTCTTTCACCTGTGTCCTTAGCCCTATAGGCATAGGCTTAAGATTATTCATATTTACATTCTGATATAACTTTCCAAAGATTCCAAAATCATTATTTTCTAATATCTTACCCAAACTTGGCTCATCTTGCATAAATACGCCCTTTAATTCTCCAGGTTTTCCTTTCATTCCTTTTCTAATTGAAATAATACTGGATTTTAGTATATCTCCTCTGCCCACAGTTAGAAGCTGTCCGGTATCTATGTCCGTTATTCCATGTCCTAAAGCGCCAAAACTATTTGTGTTCGGGTCAAAAAAGGTTAATGTACCTATACCGGCAGTACTGTCTCTTACCCATAGTCCCAACTTATATTGTCTATCCTCAATAGATTTTTTTGCAACTATTTTTGTATTAATTAGCTTTCCTTTCCTTCTTATATCAATATTTAATTCATTACCCTGGGACATTTCTACAATTTCAACTAATTGTTCAATATCTTCAACCCGTGTATTTCCTATTGATTCAATAATATCTCCCTCTTTAATTCCTGCCTCCCGCCATGGTTCGTACTTTTTGCCGTCTACTCCGGTAAAATCTGATGTGCCTATCACTAATATGCCATCGGTATATAACTTTACACCTATTGTATTACCGCATGGTACTACTGTAGCTTTTGGCACTACATCTACTTCTACTGATCTTATTGGTATTACTCCAAATAATTTTAAATTAACATTAAAATTACCTAACTCTTCTGACTTAATTACTAAAGGTGAATTTAAATCTACTTTGTAACTGTCTTCGACAATATCGCCATTTAAACTTAAAACACCGCTTTTATCAACCTGTGCATCAATACTGATTGGTGCATTTAAATCATAAACATATTCTTCGCCTTCAAGAAGCATTAATCTATTCGGAAAAATCAAATATATCTGTAATATAATCGTAAATGGCACTGTAATTAATACTAAAAATAAAATTATTAATCTTTTTCTAATAAACCATCGAGAATCCAAATATTTCCCTCCCCGCTCTTTTTCTTACATTTTTGCATATCTTGCATCAGGTCAATTACAAAATTCAAATCATTTTTCAGATTATATAGAAAACAGCGCTTTATTCAGATGATTTAATATTTACATAATTCTATTTCTAAACTTAAAATAACCTCAAAACAGTTTTATTATGCTGACAATATCTTATTGTATTGGTAAGTCATATTTTGATATTTCATACAGATTTTTGGATATCAAACCAATAAAAAAGCCCTTAAACTGTTTCGTTTAAGAGCTTTTTTACATAAATTTTTATTGAATCTCATCCAATGATTTAAATTTATAGCCTAATGCGCGCGCATCTTTGATAATTCTATCCAAAGCTTCAGCATTATCCTTGGATACAGCATGTAATAATAAAATAGCCCCATTGTGTAAACCACTCATAACCTGGTCATAAGCATAGTCAACACCTTTTTGGTTTTTAACATCCCAATCAACATATGCAAAACTCCAAAAGACGGTTTTATATCCTAAAGATTTCGTAAGTGCAAGTGTCCTTTCGCTAAATTCACCCTTGGGCGGCCTTACGTACTTCATATGTGTTTTAAACATCTCATAAAAGGAACGTTCAAGGCCTAACAACTCTTCTTCCAGCTTTTTATCATCCAGTATCTCAGGCATGCTGGGGTGATTAACAGTATGGTTTCCAACAATATGCCCTTCCTCTACCATTCGTTTTATAAGATCCGAATGTTTTTTTAAATAAGGCCCTGTTATAAAGAAAGCCGCTGGCACCTGATTTTCCTTCAACACATCCAATATCTTGGGGGTATAGCCATTCTCATATCCCTCATCAAAGGTTAAATACAGCACTTTTTCATCTGTGTGTTGAACATACATTCCATCGTACTTTTTTAAAAGGTCATCAATACTTTTGGAAATTATGGGCGGCGCATTTTTTTGCTTTTTATATCCCCAACCGTATCGCTTGTTATCATAACCTTTGAATCCATCCGCATCTTGTTTGTTATCCTGATTAGCGGCAGGTTTTTGAGTATCATCCGTTTTGGACGGTTTTGTATTTTTATCATCTACAACTACTTTTGGTTGAGAATCTTCAATTTTTTGCCGGCTATCCTGATTTTTACTTTGTTCCGGCTGTGTGACATTAACTTCGGATTCTCTATTGAAGCCTGCCTTTTCAGGAATTGTCACTGTTTCTTTATCTATTTTTGCAGTACAAGAGGTAAGAACACTTGCTAATACTGCAAATAGCATTAACTTTTTTTGAATATTTAATCTCATTGTTTACCTGCTTTCTTATGAAAATGTCTTATAAAATGCATGATATGCTTTATAAGCCATATATATATCTAATTTACTTGCAATTTCAAATGGGGCGTGCATGGATAGTAATGCTACGCCACAATCAACAACATCAGCCCCTAAATTGGCAACGAACTGGGCTATCGTTCCTCCGCCACCCTGGTCTACTTTTCCCAACTCACCGGTCTGCCACTGGATGTTATTGTTATTAAAAAGTGCCCTGATTTCACCTACAAATTCTGCATGAGCGTCATTTGAACCGGCTTTTCCCCGGGCTCCGGTATATTTAGTAATTACTACACCTTTACTAATGTAAGGTGCATTTCTCTTGTCATGCACACCTTCATAATTAGGATCAACCGCTGCACTCACATCAGCCGACAGGCATTTTGAGTTTGATAAAGCCCTTCTTAGCATTAAGTCGTTGTAGTGTCCTTCCGTTAATTCACACAGCTCTGCCAATATGTTTTCAAAAAACCTGGACTGCATTCCTGTATTTCCCATACTTCCTATTTCTTCCTTATCCACCAGCAAACACACAGCAGTCTTCTGGGGATTATCTAAATCAAGTATTGCTTTTAACGCAGTATAACCGCATACTCTGTCATCCTGTCCATATGCGCCAACCAGACCTCTATCCAAACCAACGTCCTTTGCTTTAAAAGCCGGTACGATCTCTATTTCTGCGCTTATAAAATCTTCTTCCTTAATTCCATATTTATCATGTATGATACTTAGTATGTTAAGTTTGATTTTTTCTTTCACTTTATCATCATTATAAGGAATACTTCCAAATAGAACGTTTAAACCTTCACCGGTAATTCCTTCGCTCATTTTTTTCTGCATTTGCTCCTGAGCCAGGTGCGGAAGTAAATCTGTAATACAAAAAACAGGGTCATCCTCCTCTTCTCCGATAACAATATTTACCTTCTGTCCATCCTTTTTAACAACTACGCCATGTATAGCCAGGGGTAAAGTCGTCCACTGGTATTTCTTTATACCGCCATAATAATGAGTTTTAAGCAGGACCATTTCCGAATCTTCATAAATGGGATTTTGTTTCAAATCTATTCTGGGAGCGTCCATATGAGCTCCTACAATATTTACTCCTTCTTCTAAACTTTTCTCTCCTATTACAGCCAGTATGATAGCTTTATCTCTATTTACTGCATATACTTTATCGCCCTTCTTTAACTCTTTTTTTGTCTTTATGATCTCATCAAGGGCTGTAAATCCTTTTTCCCGGGCAAGCCTAACCGCTTCTTGTATACATTCCCGTTCTGTTTTTCCTTTATCAAGAAACTTCTTATACTCTTCGCTAAAATCGAGAATTGTTTTATTTTCATTTGCTGATACGGCTTCCCAGCCGTTTTTGACTTCGTATTTTAGCTCATCAAATATCTTCTGTCCTTGAGATTTTTCTTGTTCGCTCATAAGCAGCCTCCTAATGAATGTTATTTTATCTTTACCTTTATCTTTACCTATTTTATAACTCTCCATTCTCAATTGTCAATTTAAAAAACTCCCCACTGTCCACTATTTTCATACTATCCTAAACTTTTAATGATTTCGCTGATAACAGTGTCGGTATCAATTCTCTCCGCCATGCCTTCAAAGTTCAGGAAAATCCTGTGCCTTAACGCCGGGTATGCTACATATTTAATATCATCGAAAGAAACATTATATCTGCCATCCATCAGGGCACGCACCCTGGCGGTGCTTATGATGCTTTGGGCGCCCCTGGGACTGGAACCGTAGCGAACATAATCATGTGTTATTTTGGGTGAATTACTATCATGAGGATGGGTTGCCATGACTAATTTTAAAGCATACTCCATGACAGGCCCAGCAATAGGTACCTGTTTTACGATATCCCTCATTTTTAAAATATCTTGTCCGTTTGTAATTGATTTTATTTCAGTATTCATGTGGGTAGTAGTTAATGTCACAATATCGTATAGTTCCTGCAACGATGGAAATTTTACATTTAATTTAAATAAAAACCTGTCCATTTGAGCTTCTGGCAGCGGATAGGTCCCTTCCATCTCTATAGGGTTTTGAGTAGCTAACACAAAAAAAGGCTGGGGTAATTTATAAGTATTAGTGCCTACTGTTACAGTTTGTTCCTGCATGGCCTCCAAAAGAGCACTCTGCGTTTTAGGCGTTGCCCTGTTTATTTCATCTGCAAGGACGATATTACTAAATACCGGCCCTTTTTCAAACCGGAATTGACTTGCACCTTCAGTTCCCCGGGTAATTACATTGGTTCCAACAACATCTGCCGGCATTAAATCAGGGGTAAATTGTATCCTGGAGAATTCTAAACTCATTACTTTCCCAATTGTTTTGACAAGCTGGGTTTTACCTAACCCCGGCATCCCTTCCAGTAAAACATTTCCCCCTGAAAAAATGCAAATCAAAACCTGGCGGATAATTTCTTTTTGCCCGATGATATTTTTTGAAATTTCATTTTCGATTTTTTCTACTATAGTAGTAAATTGCTGTAAATCGCTTCCGCTTATCTCCATATATAAACCTCCATATCAAACTCTATTCCAATGAAGAAAAATACTCTTCTATCAATGTTTTCATTCCAGCGGGGATAGAACTGCGCTGCATACTGTTCATTGCCTCATATTTATACTGCTCGTATACCTCGTTGTAGGGAAGTGATTCACCCCTCAGGGTAGGCACGTTATCCACCTGGACTTGTTCGACATTACCGGAATCACTATGAGTTCCATTTACGTTTGAAACTTCACCATCTCCGCCCAGTCTTTTAGAAGCAAATATTTGTTCATAATCTCTAACTTTCTTCTCTCCTGGAGCTTTGCCTTGACTATTGCTGCCTGAATTATTTCTTCCGCTGCTATCACTGCCATTGCCGGTACCGCTTCCTGCTCCACCGCCTCCCGTACCATTTCCATTCCCGTTATTGCCCTGGCCACTGCCATTGCCGCTTCCAGAACCCGGCTGGCTTCCATTACCCTGTCCATTGCTATTAGAACCCTGCTGCCGGTTTCCGCTTCCAGTTTGATTTCCCGAACTGCCATTTTGTGAAGATTGACTTAACCTGCTGACCAGCGTCGGATTTTGCAGCTGTCCCCCGGTTGTGCCGGAAATATTAGCCCTTGACTGTTGAAGTGCACTGGCTAATTGCTGCAATGCCTGCTGCATGGCAGGATTTTGCGCCAATTGAGCAAGTTTTTCCCCTAATTGTGTTAAATCCTTATTTAAAGTTTTTTCTTTTATTTCATCCAGTTTATGCTGTGTCCGCGCCAATGCTTTAATAGCTTCTGACTCATCCTTTGATTTTCTTAGATTTTTTTCCAGTTCCTTTAATTGAGAATTTAATTCCTTGACCTCCTCTAATGTTAATTCACGGTTAGAAGCAACTTTTTTTTGCTCTTTTTTGATTTGTTCTGCCTGCTTACTTATTTCTCTCTTTATTTTTTCTTGCTGTTTAGCAATTTCTCTATTTTGAGTAGGCATAATAGATGCAATGATTGTGACTATCATCAAGCCCGAAATAATAAGAATTTTTTTACGGTCAATTTTTAAAGGATACAACTTTGAAAAATCTGTTGATCTTGCTGTCTTTATGGCATCAAAGCGTTGTATCCTGGCAATAGGGCTATCCTGATCTTTAAGTTCTAAAGCAGTTGTCAGCCTTTCCTTCAATCCTAATTTATCGCCTTGCTGCGCTACTGCTTTGTAGCTGGGCACCATAAATAAAGATGCAATAATACTTAGTAAAAAAACAATCATCATGCTTAAAATAATTTTATTAATGATAAAAGTTACAGGCATTAATAATGCACTTACAGCAATTGCAGAAGCAATGCCTGCCCCTATGCACAGACCAAGGAGCAGGCAGTCAATTGCCCGGTTTATCAACATCCTCAATTTAAGAGGCCTTAATGCATTGTACAGTTCCATCATATTCACACATAATCATCTCTTTTCTCCTTTTTTGTGTCTTCCTTTAACAGGTTTAACCATCCATGCACTCAATAATAATAAAATAATAGATAAAACAATGTCAAAGCTAATATTTAAAATCCATGGAAGATTTCCGATATTTTTTCCATGCATTTGAAGTACACTTCTAATAAAATTAAAATATCCAGTCTGTTTATCCAATATAGCCCCAAGACCAATAAACGGGTTGGCAGAAAGTATTGTCATTGCTTCCCACTGGGTTGGAGGCCTTCCAAACAGCGCATGGCTTATGCTGCTATAAAATCCAAACCCTATAAGAGTTCCCAGTGTTAAAGCTAATATTATCGTGTAGGTAACAATAGTGGCAACCGTGGTTTTCTTAAACATTGCTGAAAAGAATATGCCTACACTCCCAAGAAAAAATGCTGTTACAATCTGAAACAGAAAAATAATAGCGACATCTAAAGGAGATAGACCTCCATATAAGAATACAATACTAAAAACGGGTATAGATGCAATCACCAGTAAGATAATATGGCTTAGGGAAGCAACTAGCTTTCCAAAAACAATAGACCAGGAAGACAGACGTGTACAAAGAAGCAAATCCAGTGTCTGTCTCTCACGTTCTCCGCTTATTGCTGATGCAGTAATGGCAGGAGTGATAAAAAGCAGCAAGCCAAGTTGAAACATGGTCAGCAAGGTATAAAGATTAAGTGCTGTTCTAGGTTCAAACCCTGCAGTATAGCTGTTTAAATTCTGAACCAGAAAATATAAGACTGCTCCGCCTCCCAGTAAAAGCAGATACATGCTTAGCAGTGCAGGCGCTCTCCATCCTCTCATTTTGATTTTCGCTTCTTTTTCTAATACCGGGTTAATTTGCACCTTCATGAGTTGCCACCCCCTTGGTGATTTTCATAAATACGTCTTCAAGATTTTTCTGTACTTCGCCAAAAAACGTTATTTTTACATTATTTTTAACCAGTTCACTTAACATCTTGGAAGCCTCTTCCTCATTCCCATTAAATCCAACCTCAATATTATCAGTGTTTCGTACGATGTTATCTACCATAGGCTGTTCTTTAATAACCTTTATTGCCATATCGATATTCCCTAAAACCTTTATCTTTAATGTTCTGCTGGTGGATGATTGCAGCATAATTTCTTCTACACTGCCGGACACAATCATTTTTCCGTTTTCAATAACACCAATGGAAGTACATAGCTCTGCCAATTCGGGGAGAATATGAGAACTAATGAGAATAGTTTTTCCCATATTCTTCAGTTCTTTTAATATCTCCTTCATTTCAATCCTGGCCCTGGGGTCCAATCCGGAAGCAGGTTCATCCAGAATTAATAGTGAAGGATTGTGCACCAGACTCCGTGCTAAACAGAGCCTTTGTTTCATTCCACGAGAGAGAGAATCTACATACGCTTCTCTTTTATGCGACAGTTCAACCAATTCTAACAGATCGTCAATAATCTTTTTCCTTTGTGAAGCGTGAATCTTATACGCAGCACAGTAAAAATCCAAATATTCATCCACCTTTAGATCGTCATATACGCCAAAAAAGTCAGGCATATACCCGATTTTTTCACGGACTTTTTTAACATTCCTGGTAACATCTACACCATCTATGAATACCTTTCCTGAAGTTGGCTGCATCAATCCGGCTATGATTTTCATTGTTGTTGTTTTTCCTGCTCCATTTGGTCCTACAAATCCAAAAATGTGCCCTTTCGGTATTTCTAAAGATAATCCGTTTACTGCTAAAAACTTGCCATATTTTTTTGTAAGATTTTCAACAACTAACATTACCGAATCACTCCTTCCAACTCAATATCCGGTGAAGGTATCATGCCAAAAAATCCTTTCCCCTTAACATTTTGATTAGCTTCATCACCGCTGTCAAACATTACTTTAATCTCATTATCCGTTGAAACATAGTTTGATGCTATTTCACTATCTATATAATAATACGAGGTGATATCTTCCCACTGGGTCTTGTTAAAATTATAGATTAAAAGCCTGTTATTCCCCTGTAATCTCATATAGGGTGGGGCAAACCAATTGATAGTAAAGGATCTGACTGAAACTTGGGCCGGGACGCTGAATTTAAATATAGCTTTACCTTCCCCTTCAATATTCACTCCTCCCCCGTTATATGGGTCAGGATTTATCCCGGCATTGCCCTCGGTGGAATCTACCACACTATTAACAAAACCGTAAGGCAATTGAATAAATTCACCTTTAATAAAATTTAGTTCCATAGGCATAACGATCATATTTTGATAATATTTTTTTGCAGGTTTATCATTAGCAAATACATCAAACTGTAAATCTGCATCGCTCCACCCATAAAGGACAGGTTTGCTGCTCATATCTGTTCTGGTCCTGTTTACCATGCTGTAATATTCAAAAGCAGACCTCCTCTGGTTGTTCAACTTCCATTTGTCATCCCTCTTTATACCCGGCTGGGACCAGTTCTGCCCAAAAATACTGTTTAGTAATTGATAATAATCATTTTTTGCGCTGTTTATTTGTATTAATTGCTCATTTATTTCTTTAGTTTGGGCAATATCTATATCTCCAATTTTAACATAACTGTTGCCAATCATGATAAATGCATCTTGGATTTTAAATCCTGTATTGTTTTTAATTCTTCCTTTTACTGTATTATTAGATATAAGGACACTATTATTAACATTGTCGGAAAAACTTACTTTCTTGTTCATGATAAAACTGCTAAAATCCCATATGCTTTTATCGTAAAATTCAACAGCAGGCTGATCGCCCAGTATATATTTGGAGATAATCTTTTTCTCCCTTTCCTCGGGCGGACCCATATATCTTGTGTCTATGTATGGATTGGCGGTAAAATCCACATCTACATCTTTAGATGTATGTATCTTCAAAGTACCTCTCTTTGGGTTAAACAGCCCTGTATGGGCAGTAACATCTACGCTCTTACTGTCATTCTTAAATTCAATGATGGAAACGATGCTGCATACAGCAGTTGAAAATCTTGTCCCAAAGCCAATGATATATATGCCTAGGCTGAAAATAGCAACGATGGCGGGAATAGTTATCCACGACCACTCTCTTTTGTCTTTTTTCTTTAATACAAGGTAATTGACAGGACCTGCAACGATAATAAACGTACCTATAATTACCAGTAACAAAACAAGCGAGGGCATTTCTACAGAAGGAATAAATCTTAATGCATTATTCATGGCATGATAGAACTCATATTGCATTTTGGGATTCCAGATTTCTCCTCTTACGTCATTTCCAATAGTAGAATTAATAATGTTTTGCCAGACGACCTGATTGCCGCCGTCCCATGTTGAAAAAGGCTCCAGTCCGGAGTCAAATGCAAAATAACCGATAAAGCCTTTGCCGAATTCTTTTGATATAATTAGAGGAAATTCATTTTGTTTTAACAGCACATTACCGGCTTTTGTATCTAAAGCCACAATGGGCATACCTGCGGAATCAGGGAAGTTTTTTTTGCCGGTATATTGCTCGAAAGCAGTAAAACTTTTTAAAGTCTCCTCAGATTTCACATTTGCAAGTTTTAATTCTTGGGGCAGCCCGTTTAATACTTTTTTATAATTTGGCCCTGTTCCCAATATTAAAAGTCCGCCATCTTCAACCCATTGGATAAGCCGCTGTTTTTGCTCATCGCTTAATACGGTTGTATCATAATTGTTTATTATTAAAACATTAAAATTATTTAACACTTTGTCATTTTGTGGAAAATTCTTCTCATTTAATTGAACGATTTCACTTTGTATAGAAATATTTTGATTGCCGAAATTTCCTCCGGATAAATATCTAAGGCCTGACATATCATCTGCTAATGCCCCGATTAGCAGTGTGTTAGGGTTTAAAGATTTTTTAAAATAGTATTTCTGTTCTTTTATAACCTTATTGTTTTGAATAATCTGCACATCAACAGATGCACGGGTTCTGTTAACCGGTGCATTAATAATAACTTGCTTTTCCCCACCTTTAGCCAGGTTTACCGGCAGTGAATAGGCAGATTTAAACTCATACATCATACTGTCTGCTATGACCTGGATCTCTCCGTTAAAATCATTTCCATTGTTCTTTAAAGTGATGATAAAAGGAGTCCATCCATTTATTTTATGCATACCATCAAATCCGCCTTCTATGCTTACTATCTCTAATCCGTCATCAGCATATGCAGGATAAGAAGATGTTATAAGTAGTAGAATAATTAACAAAACACTTAATATTACGCTTTTTTTTTCAATTATGTTCGTTGTTAATAACATGTCAACCCCTCCCGTTTTCCTTTAGACGATATAAGCCCTATGAAAGTTCCTTAAAAATAAAAAAAATAAAAAAACGGAGAAAAACTCCGCTATTTCATATCAGCATATAACCTTTTATAGATATTATATTCTTTTAATACTTTTTTTACGTACAGGTCTGTTTCCTTAAAAGGAATCCTGTCCAGACTTTTCCCTGATCTACTGAGATTTTTATCCTTAAGCCATTTAGCTACATTCCCACTTCCGCCGTTATAAGCAGTAAGTACCAGGAGTAAGTCATTGTTAAATTCTTTTTTCAAGTTATTTAGATACCAGCAGCCTATTTGTATATTTGTTTCGGGATCGAATAATTTGTCAATACGAAAGTCGTGCAAGCCCAATTGTTCGGCTCCCCATAAAGCCGTTTGATCGGTTATCTGCATTAGTCCCTTCGCACCCTTATGAGATTGAGCATTGGCGTTAAAATTGCTTTCAACTTTAATAATAGCCATTACCAAATAAGGATCAATTTTATTATATTCTGAGTATTTAAATACAAAATCGTTATATCTTAGAGGATAAAAAAAACGTAAAATATTCTGGGGAAACATAACCATCCAGATAATCACCAGTGCCGTAATACCAAGCAACAATAAATATCTATATTTGCGCATATTTACAACGATAAACACATCATCACCTATCTATTCTATTTGATTTATAAGCTGTGTAACCTGAAAACGGACTGATTCAATATCATTGTCGTTATTGATAACAGCAGAAGCATATTTCTTCATTTCGCTTTCTGCCATTTGGGAGTTTATCCGGTTTTGAGCTTCTGTTAAAGAAAGCTGATCTCTTTCCATTATTCGTCTTATCCTTTCTTCTTTATTTGCTACCACAACCCAAACCGCATCACATATCTCATATAGTCCGCTTTCAATCAGGATAGCAGCATCAATGATAATAATATTATATGTATTCTTACGCATTTCAATCTTAATTTCTTCTTTAATGTTATGAATGATATATTTGTGGGTTATTTGGTTTAATAATCTTAATTTTTCCTTATCAGCAAAAACTATACGTCCCAATTTCTTTCTGTCTAATTCTCCACTTTCCAATAGAACTTCTGTGCCAAAATACCGGACGATTTCCTCCAAAGCAGTTTGTCCTTTTTTTACCACTTCTCTTGCAACAATATCTGCATCAATCACTTTTGCTCCCAGCTGTCTGGCAATACCGGCAACGGTACTTTTTCCACTTCCGGTTCCTCCCGTTAGTCCTATTATCTTCATAAAAACCCTCCACATCCTGCCTCTACAGGGCGTATATTTTATTTTTGAAGAGTATTATTTTAACAGGCTCTAAGCCTTTCCGCAACGTTCTTTCCATAATATCCTTCAAAAATATTAAATGCGCCCGCCTCTACATATTATTTTGCATCATGCCAGTTTTCACCTATATTCAAATCAACTACCAATGGTACCCGAAGCTGGACAGCTTTCTCCATCTGGCTTTTAACAATTTCTTTCACCTCATCAATTTCACTCTTATGTGTTTCCACGATCAGCTCGTCATGTACCTGAAGTATAAGTCTTGATTTCAAGTTTCTTTCTTTTAACTCCCTATATACATTCACCATAGCTATTTTAATAATATCTGCGGCACTTCCCTGGATTGGGGTATTCATTGCAATTCTTTCCCCAAAAGAACGTGTAACAAAATTATTAGATTGAAGCTCAGGAAGATATCTTCTTCTATTTAGCAGTGTGGTAACATATCCCTGGCTTTTACCCAACTCCACAATGTCTGTCATATACTTTTGCACCATACTGTATTTGGAGAGGTAACTATCGATGTATTTTTTAGCCTCTTTTCTTGTAATACCAAGATCCTGGGATAAGCTAAAATCGCCTATACCATAAACAATACCAAAGTTAACTGCTTTGGCCCTGCTTCTCATTATCGAAGTAACCTCTTCCATTGGTACTCCAAACACTTGAGAAGCTGTCCTCCTATGAATATCCTCATTATTTTTAAAAGCATCTACCATGTTAGGATCCCCGGAAATATGGGCTAAGACTCTTAATTCTATCTGTGAATAGTCAGCATCCAGTAATACATAGTCATCATTAGATGCTACGAACATTTTTCGTACCTCTCTACCCAATTCCAATTTAATGGGTATGTTCTGTAAATTAGGTTCAGTACTGCTAATTCTACCTGTTACTGTAACTGTTTGGTTAAAATTGGAATGTATTTTGCCTGTTTTTGGATTTATCACATTTAAAAGTCCATCGGCATAAGTTGATTTTAACTTTACCAGCTGCCTGTATTCCATCAGTTTATGAACAATCTCATGCTTTCCTTTAAGCTTTTCAAGTACTTCAACATCAGTGGAGTAACCGGTTTTAGTTTTTTTTACAATCGGAAGGCCTAGTCTTTCAAATAAGACAACGCCCAACTGTTTTGTAGAGTTGATATTAAATTCCTCACCTGCAAGCTTATATATCTCATCCATTAATTTATTAATTTTATCATCCAACAATGCTGAAAATTGAATTAACTTTTCCCTGTCAACCTTAAAACCGTCTATCTGCATGGCTGCCAATACTTCTACCAGAGGAAGCTCTACCTCGTAATAGAGTTTTTCCTGTCCATACTCTTTAATTTTGCTGCTTAACATCCCTGTTAATTGCGGTAAAGCTAAAACCTGCTGACATGCAAAATTCACTGCGGCATTTTTATCAATATCCTTAATGGACACTCTGCCTTTCCCTTTTCCTAAAACACTTTCCTCTGATGGCAAGTTAATGCCAAGAAACTCTTGCGAAATCTCATCAATTTTATATGAACTTCTCGATGGATTAATGATATATGCGGCAATCATCGTATCAAAAGAAATTGTATTTACTTTAATCCCATACTGGTGTAATAATACAATATCATCTTTTACATTATGTCCTATCTTCTTTATGTTAGCATCTTCAAAAATAGTCTTTAAGAAATTGATAACATCCTTTTCCCCTAATTGCTCATTTATATCAATGTATACTGCTGTTTCAGAATCTAAAGCCACTGAGAGAGAAACCAATTGACTAGCCTGTTGATCTTCATCAGCGTATAGCAAATAAATTATTTCTTTTTTTGACTTAACAATATCTACAACTTTTTTAAATTCATCAATAGTAGTAATATGTTCATAACTACCCTGTGAAGCTAAAGTTTCTTTTTCTATAGATTCTAACTGCAACTTTTGAATGAAACTCTTGAATTCCAGTTTGCGAAATAATTCCAACAGTTTTTCCCGGTTATACTCTTCTCTTAGACAACTGGAGAGATCTACATCGATAGGGATATTCCGATCTATAGTTGCAAGCTTTTTACTAAGAAAGGCCATTTCCTTGTTATTGATCAAGCTTTCTTTAATATTTTTTCTAACGTTTACAAATTCGATATTTTTGTATAATTCATCTATGCTTTTATATGCCTGTATCAGCGAAAGGGCTGTCTTTTCCCCTACGCCTGAAACTCCAGGAATATTATCAGACGGGTCCCCCATTAAACCTTTTACATCAATAAATTGTTCTGGTGTAACTCCATATTTTTCAAAAACTTTTTTATCGTCATATTCCTCTGCCTCGGTTACACCTTTTCGGGTAATTAGAAGTTTGATTTTTGTTTTTTGTGATGCAAGCTGTAAAGAATCTTTATCCCCTGTTAATACTACACATTGTAAATCATTTTCTTCGCATACCCGGGATATGGTGCCTATAATATCATCTGCTTCATAGCCCTCCTTTTGAAAAATAGCTATATTCATTGCTTCCAATACGTCTTTTAGTACAGGAAGCTGAACTGCCAGCTCATCAGGCATTCCTTTTCTATGGGCTTTATATTGTTCAAAATCTTTATGTCTAAAAGTGGGTGTTCTCATATCAAAGGCAACACATAGATATTGAGGCTTTTCTTCTTCCAAGTGTTTAAAGAGTATATTTAAAAACCCATATACTGCGTTCGTGTATAATCCCTCTGAATTTGAAAGGAGCTGAAGCCCGTAAAATGCTCTATTAATAATACTATTGCCGTCCATTATCATTAGTTTCTTATTGCTCATCATAATTCTCCTTTAAGAAATATTTACTTCACTGCTTGTCCCATCATTTCTAATATTAACCGTAACCAAATCTCCTTCTTTATAGTTTGTATTCTTTAACAAGCGAACAGGAATTGCAATTTCAAACATCCCATTCTCCATTACAATATATGCATTTCCGTTTTCTATTCTATCAATTAAACCGACAAAACTCATAAAACCCTCCTGTATTTTAAGCCAAAGTTTTATTCAACATCGTAAAAGTCTATTAAAACCTTGGATTTTAGTACACAACATTATATTATAACCTAAATACTAATACTTTTGTATAATTTTCTATAAAAAGAAACAGGCTAAATTATATTACAATATAATTTAGCCTGTTTCCCATATCAGGAAGTTATTTCAAGCTCAATGGAACATTTGCCAATAGAATCTTCCAAATCAGTGATGTTATTTATCAATTGCTGCTGTTGATCTAACATTACCTGTAACTGTTCATTGATGCTATCCATTTCTTCTTGTTTGGCAGCACTCTTTAGTTTTGCTTGTAATTCTTCAATTTTTTTACTTATGCTGTCACACTGTGCAATCAGGGTTTGATATTTATCCGTTTCATCTACTTCAATATAATCGAGTTTAAATTCAATACTTGTTTTTTGAATATATTCAAGCATTTCATCATATTTTTCTTTTGAAGCTCTAATAACCGGCTTACCATCTTTGTATAAGACTGTATACTGTCCTTCATATTCAGCCAGTTTATCTTGAATTTTCTCCCATAATAATGCTGCATTCTCCTGCGTTAGTTTTACTATGGCTTTATACGCTATCAAAGGCTTTCTATCCCTATATAACCCCCTGCAAACCTGATCCTTTTTAACAGATATGTTTATATCCAGGCTTTTGTTTTCCGGACTTTGCCTGGTTCCGTCCGCTTTAGGCTCCTGTGCAGGAGGCACGGCGGGTTCTGCAGCCCCTGCCGCACTAGATTTTTGTGCTTCTTCTTTAGCTTGTACTTTCTCTTGTGAAGCAGAAAAAGCCTTAATACTCAGGGGTTGATCCGGTTTTGCAGCATCTGTTAAAACCTCTTCTTCCTCACGTACCGCAGATTCTGCTTCTAATTTTTTTTCTTCCTTTTTCGGTTCTTCCTTTGCTATCTCTGCAGCCTTGCTTGCACTATATTCAAGCTTGGCTTCACTTACATAGGCTTTTTCAGGCTTATATATAGAATCAAATATAGAACCAAAAATCTGGAATTTCATTGCCAGCACCAACAATATACCGGCTACCAATCCAGAATACATCCGCCAATTTAGATACCAAGGAGGAGTGCTGTGCTTTACATCTTGTTGGGTTTGTACGAGTTTTTGATGTAACTGCTGTTTGAAGTCAACCGGCAATTCAACTTCTTCCAAATTATTGCATGCTTCCACAATAGATTGCAAAAATTCTAGTTCTTCTCTACACTGTTCACAAGTATGGATATGCTTTTTAAAATTTAATAGTTCAACATCATTCAATTGCCCATCAATATGTAATGACATCATATCTTTTGCCTGTTCACATTTCAACATTCAAATCCCTCCTTTCACTAATTAGACGCGATAGTTTTTAAAAAGTTCCTCTCTTTTTAATAATATGCTTTTTAAGGAATTTCGTGCCCTGTTGATTCGCGATTTTACCGTTCCCAAGGAACATTGTAATGTATTGGCAATCTCATCATAGGATAATCCATTTATATCTCTTAAGATAATAACAATTTTATGTTCATCATTCAAGCTCTCTATCGCCTTTTTTACTTCATCTTTCAATTCTTTTTCTTCTACAATCTCATCAGGGTGCAGGCTTTCATCTTCGATTTGGATGTCAATTTCTCCATCCCCCAATTGGATGGTTGAATTCATAGAAATCACGGCAGTTTTCTTCCGTCTCCTCATCTCATCCAAGCATACATTGGTTGTAATCCTGTAAATCCATGTTGATAGAGAAGATTCTTCCTTAAAGTTTGCTATTGACTTGAATACTTTTAAAAATACTTCTTGGGCAACATCCGAAGCGTCGTCAGCGTTGCTCAGCATTCTATAAGCAATGTTAAAAACTTTCTTCTGATAACTTTCAATAAGTATTTCAAAAGAAGGTATATCACCATTTTTGCATTTTTGAATTAGCAATTTTTCTTGATCCACGCCTTAGTCACTCCCCTCATGAAAATAGTTCATAATCCATAGATGAGCATTTTTAATGTAAATTATGAACATTTTCATCATTGTTTTTGCCGAACAACTGATATGGAGATAGATTAAAAACTATTCAAAGTATTTACTTATCCTTTATCTGTTCCAAATAACTCCGGTAATTATTATGTATCTCCTGCAAACTATCTCCCCCAAACTTCTCCACCAGTGAGCAAGCTATCTCCCAGGCTACGATTGCTTCTGCAACGATACTGGCAGCCGGAACGGCACATACATCCGACCGTTCTATACTGGCTTCATATGGTTCTTTTGTAATAATGTCAACACTTTTCAATGGTGAATATAATGTAGGAATTGGCTTCATTGCAGCCCTTACCACCAACGGTTCTCCATTGCTCATACCACCTTCTATTCCACCGGCATGATTGGTCTTTCTGAAATACCCAGCTTCTTTTGAATAAAAAATTTCATCATGCACCTTTGATCCGGGAAGTCTTGCACTTTCAAATCCCAAACCAATCTCAACACCCTTTATTGCTTGTATACTCATCAATCCTGCTGCAATTTTGGCATCCAGCTTTCTATCCCAATGGACATAACTTCCTAGACCTATAGGTAGACCTGTAGCAACTACCTCAAATATTCCACCAACAGAATCCCCCTGCCTCTTTATTTCGTCGATGTACTCAATCATTTTTACTTCAGCATCAGGATCAGCACAACGGAGCTTGGAATTAGTTATATTTTCCTTAAAATTGCTATCTGTATATGAAGCAGAGGATTTAACCGTCCCGATTTCCACTATATGGCTCATGATACTTATACCAAAAGTTTCTATGAATTGTCGAACCAGGCTTCCTACTGCAACTCTTATTGCTGTTTCCCTTGCACTGGCCCGTTCAAGCACATTGCGGATATCTTGATGGTCATATTTTATAGAGCCACTCAGGTCTGCATGCCCGGGTCTTGGTTTAGTTACAATTCTTTCTCGTATTATTTCACCATCACCCATTATATGTTTCCAGTTTTCCCAGTCTTTGTTTTCGATTTTAAGTGCAATAGGACTGCCTAATGTCTTCCTGTCTCTGACACCCGACAGTATTTCAACACTATCTTTTTCAATTTTCATTCTTCCCCCGCGACCATAGCCGCTCTGTCGCAATTCCAGCTGTTCATTAATTTTTTTTATATCTATATAAACATTAGAAGGCATTCCTTCAATTATAGCAATTAAACACTTTCCATGAGTTTCACCTGCTGTAAGATATCTTAACATACTCCCACTCCTTAGCATTCTAAATATTTCTCCACTATATTACCAATTATTTCATAAATATTCAATAAGGTTAAACACAATTGTTGCTATTTTAACACAAATTTGTTACAAAACTATTTAATCTTAAACTTTTATATTATATTTATGGTATACTTTTTATGCTTTTAGTAAAAATTTTTTAAAAAGGTATTGCTTTTTTTTTTTAATTCCTGTATAATGTTCAATGTTCCCAAAATTAAATATATGCCGAAGTGGTGGAATTGGCAGACGCGCCGGACTCAAAATCCGGTGAGCTAATCACTCGTGTGGGTTCGAGTCCCACCTTCGGCACCAGGATCGATTGCTCTTAAAGTCGCTGTATATGCGAATTTGAGGGCTTTTTTATTTTCTTGAGATACATTCATGCTTGTCTTTCGCCTCCTTGTTGTATTGGTATTCCTCCTGCTTAAGTAGGATATACGCCGATAATTGCATTAGCTGAAGCAACCTTTGAACTAAAATCCAGGTGGGTATATATATTCGATGTAGTAGAAATATCACTATGCCCAACCATTCCTGTATTTCTTTTAGGCTAACTCCGTTAGCGTATAGTAAACTGGCGCAACTGTGGCGAAGATCGTGGAAACGAATTTTCTTCAAGTTATTGTTTTTTAAGACGATTGCAAAGTGCTGTGTAATATAATTGGGCTTGATTCTTTCCCCAATCTCATTCACATAAATGTAATCAAGATAATCTTTGCAATACGCCTTGCCGCAAACCTTTCGATTAAGTTCCTGCTCCGCTTTCAGCCTGTGGAGCAATTCTTCAAAGGGCGCAACCAGCGGCAGGGTGCGGTAGCTCGATTTTGTCTTTGTACGGTCTTTTGCTATGGTAGTAATTTTCCCATCCAATGTTACCTCGGTTACCGTATGTTTAATCGTCAATGTCTTTTTTTCAAAATCAACAGCGTCCCACTTTAGCCCTACGATCTCACTCCGGCGCAGTCCATAAAACGCGCCTAAAATCACGGCCAGTTCTATCCGTTTATTTTTTACGATAGCGAATAAGGTTTCCAGTTCGCTTGCATCGTAAACACTGCCTACGAATTTTTCCTTTCTGGGCCGCTCAATCCTGTCGGCAGGATTGAAATTAATTAGTCCAATCTTGAAAGCGTACTGCAAAGCCTTGCGGATGTTTGCATGACGATGAATAACTGTGTTGGCGCTCAATCCTTTTTCATTAAGCTCATACCGGTAATAATCCTGTATATGCTTTGGGGTTAGGTCTTTCAGTTTTATCTTTTTTCCTTCAAAATAGGGAATAATGCTGCTCTTAATACAGTAGGAATAAGACGCAAATGTAGTCATCTCAACACTGTTTTTCATCATCTCCAGCCATTCCAGCAGGAAGTCGGTAAACAATATCTGTACTTCACCAGAGGTCGGGTTCACTCTGTCCGCCGGATTATCCCGAATCAATTCAAGCTCCACAGCGTATTGCAAGGCTTCTTTGATGGCTTCGTGATATTGGAGAAGGGTACTGTTTGATACACTGTTTTCTGTTTTCTCATACTGATAGTAGCTTTCTATATCCCTCTGCTTCATTTCTGATAGCTTAATGGCGGTATTCTTAAAGTAAGGGATGATGCAGTTTTTAACATCGTATGAGTAGAGTGCATATGTTTCAGCATCCACTTTGTTTATAACATCTTTCAGCCACTTTGATAGGAAGTCTGCAAACAAAGCGTTTTTGTTACTCATTGCAGTATCGGGGTTAAACTCTTTCCTGATTTTCAAAAGCATCGCTTCGGCACGTTTTTTGTTACCCTTTATGGGAAGTCCTGTGCTGATGGACTTTGTTTGGCGTTTTCCATAAATATCTTTATAGTTGAGGATAATATGGAAATACCCGTTTTTTTCCCGTAGATGTCCTGCTACCATAATAATTAACCTCCTTGAAAAGTAACAGTTCAAATTCACCTACCACTGACGATTAGAGTGTAGCAGGCTTTATAATATAGTGCAAATGTGCAAACAAAATTTTACGCATTAGATTCCTGTACGACGTCTAAGTATTCAAAAATATGGAGCTTCGGAATTTTATAGGATCTGCCTATCTTAAAATGCTTGATTTTATTTTGTTTCAAAAGACGGTATCCGGTTTTTGTGCTGATACCTCCAAGCATTTCGCACATTTGTTCTACGTTCACTACATCCGGATATTCCCGAAAGACCAGTTTATATGCCTCATTACTCTTTAACAAAGTATCATCCCCTTTCTATGCAATGTTAAACATGCAGAATTAAGGGTACGCCATTATTTGGGTGTGCATATATGCTCGTACAATGTGGCGCACCCTTAGTCTGCGTCTCTGTCTTGGTTTTTATATTTATATATAATTATGGGTTTATACGGCGGACAGCGGTTGACCGTCCTCATAGGAATTCCACCTCCCCGTCAACGACCGGGGCGCACTCTGGGACCTAACCTCGACTATGCGCAAGTATCATTATCCCTCCGTATGTGTCATCGCCTTAAGTGTAACCAGCATTTATTTATTGCACGGGTATCGATCGCTCGCACCTTGAATTATTTTTTAAAAATTTTTCTATGCTTTTTAAGCCTTGCTCAATGGAATGTGTAACAGCAGATTTGCTCACGCCTTCAATTCTGGCTATTTCCGCTTTGCTCATGTCAAGGAAGAAATGGGCGTAGATACGCTTTGCCTGTTTTTCCGGCATGCTGTTGATAGCGGCATACAACTCCTGCTTGCTCATTTTGCGCTCATAGATTTCTTCCGGGGATAAAACCAACAAGATGACATCCTTTTCAATACCGTCGTCAGCATCAAGGGAATAGTATGCTTTGTAGACACGTCTGCGCTCAAAGTCTGCATGTTCCTTTCGGCTAAGCTGTTTAAATAGTTCTAAAATTTCATTTGTCACTTCAACAAAAAAGTCAGATTTATAGAACGGGTAGTAATCCCGCAAATTGATTCTTATCATATATGAACCTCCGTTTTGATTTTTTTAGTAGAAAAACCAAAACAGAGGGGGAGAGCGGCACCATGATGAGTATCTCAAATATGTAATAAAGTCGGGCTTGTCCAATTCAAAAAGTTGCTTATAAAAGAAATGGATTTTTCGGCATATTAGTCGAAAATATAGTTTTTTTGTCAATAAGAAAACCGCAATTTGCTTTTTACAAATTGCGGTTTTCCGGATTATTCGGCACGTATTGGATTGAGGGATAAATGGAGGACGTAATTTATACCATAGGGATGGAGGGTAAATATCCATTTTGGAGAAACCAATATCAGCATAGATATAGTTTCTATAATCCTTTATTTCTGCTATTTTAGCTTCTTTAACACAAATTCGTTTTTCATCTATAAGCACCTCACTCACTTAAAACGAAAAACAAAAATCTTGATAACGGCATCATCAATATGACAGTGATATTTTGTCGAAATATATACCTTATAATCTCAAATTAGTAATTAATTCCTTTACTGCTCACAAAAAAACCTGCTCCTTAAGAAAGGGCAGGTATTGCACGTAATATAATATGCGGCAGCAAGGTTATCATAGTGCTTAATAGCACCTTAGACCCTATGGCTTTGCGTCCCTGTCTTTTGACAGGTTTGTCCTTATCACGGATAATTTAATTGTTATTTACAACAACATCAAAATAATACCGTCATATTTGTTTAGTTATTTTCTATTTCAGCTTCACCTTTAGTGCTTGTCATACCACTTATATAAATAGTCTTTCTCATCAACTTTACCGACATAAATATCTCGTTCGGTCCATTTTTGTATACATTTCATATATTAATATTTTGTTAAAAGCACTAAAATCCCTTTTTTTACCACTGCATAATGAAATAATGAACATATTGTCCTTATAATTTTCCCATAATATTTAGCAGGCTCTGATAACTGTCTACATCATGATACTTGACCTTGCTTGTGGACAGCTGATTGAAAAGTTTCCTGGCGCATTTTATTTTGGCCTGCTCGATAGGACGCAAATTTAAGCTTTCCATTGTCCCTTTGGTCTCAGCTATGAAGTAAATGTGTTTTACCGTACCTTCATAAAAGGCAATCGCCCAGTCCGGCGAGTAGTTGCCCACCGGAGTAGGAATAGCAAAGCCTTTCGGCAGCTTGGCATAGACACAGACTTCATCGGCTTTGTCCATATCTTCCGCAAAGCGGCGTTCGACGCTCTTTTCAGCGGTTCCGTCTGTAAATACATAATCCTGGATGTTTTTCTTTGCCCGGAATGCTTTTGCAAAATCGCCCGTTCCTTTTTCAGCGGTGAAAATGCTGCTGTCATACTGCTTTTCAATCTGGTCATAAGAAATATGCTCTACAATCATGGTGGCTTTTTGTTCTTTTATTAAGCGTATTGCTTTGGCAATGAACTCTTCAGGATTCTGCTTAAAGCATGCAAATACCGGCTTTTCAAGGCCTGCCAGTATTGCCGCGACCGTGCGTCGGGTGAGAGTGGTGCCTTCGGCAATTTTACCTATCAAGTCGTATTTTATCTGGCTTGTTGCAGCGTGCTTCAGGGTTTCCGTCCTGGCATTTTCCCGGACAAAGCTGTTTCCGAGGGCAATGGCGTTCCCGTCCAGCTCGTCTGCCTGCCTGCCGACGGTAACCGTGTATTGAAGCTGGGAAACATACATGTTTTCATTGATATGTTTAATGGCTTTTTCTATGAGTTCCCGGCTGTCAAACTCGACTGTGTAGGCATACTGACGGTTAATATAATTCCAGAGGGTCTGAAATTCCTTTTTATAGAAATTCTCGTTAAGGGCGTTTTCCGGAATTTTGGTCTTGTTGCCGTTTTCTATCATCCTGCTTAAGACGCTCTCGTCAAACACACTCTGGATCAACGCATGCACACCTTCACCAAAGGGCGCGAGGGGTTCAGGCAGCGGAGCCAAACAGTTGTTTTCCAGGTCTGTCCGGTATGCTTCCGTAATGCCGTCGTTGTTGTCAATATAATCGTTCTTAATGAGATAGCGGTAGATGTCCCTGGCCTCTTGCATATTAAGTACATGCGTTTTCTCTCCGACCATAACGGTCTTGCCTGTAAAATATTCCACCGTTGCTTTTGTGGGCCGTTCATACAAGGCCTCTTTGATGCCGGTCTGCAAATCGGCGACAAAATTTTTATAGCCTTCGCTGGCGATAACCGTCAGCACGTTGATGGAGTGGACGGAATCGGCGCACTTTTCCACGTCCATCCGTTCTCCTCTTTGGTTTACACACAGGCGCAGGCCGCGGCCCACTTCCTGGCGCTTTTGGGTGGGGCTTGCGCCGCCGTGCTTCAATGTGCAGATCTGAAAAACATTGGGGTTGTCCCAGCCTTCCCGCAGGGCCGAGTGGGAAAAGATAAAGCGCACCGGTTCATCAAAGCTTAAGAGGCGTTCTTTATCTTTAAGAATCAGGTCATAGGCGGAAATGTCGTCGCTTTCATCACTTCCCCGTTTGGTAGGACTGTCCACCTTGCGGCCGTGCTTGTCAATGCTGAAATACCCCGCGTGGGTTTTGGCGGGATCAATGCTTTTCAGGTAACGGACGTAAGGCGTGTCTTCAAGAGTGATGTAATCGTTCAGCACGCTGATATACTCCTGCTCGAACATTTCTCCGTATTCGGAGTTGACTTCTTCCCCAGCCTCGTTATACTTACGGTACTTGGCCACTTCGTCTATAAAGAACAGGGAAAGGGTCTTGATGCCCAGTTCAAACAGGTGTTTTTCCTTTTCAAAATGCGAAATAATGGTCTCCCGGATTTGGATCCGGCGCATGTCCTTTTCGGAAACATCACCGATAACCTCTCCCCGGGACAATACCACACCGTTGGTAAAGGTTACAGTACCGCGTATGGGGTCAATATCGCTGATAACGTACCCCTTATACTGTTCCATTTCGTTGGATTCAACATAAAGGTCGTCGCCCACACCGAGGATGCGCGCTTCGCGCTTGATATTGACAGATTTTTTGTGTTCAATCTCCAGCTTGATTTTGGCCATCGGCGGCTTTTTGGGCGAGATAATGATATTCTCAAGGAACAAATACCTGTCGGTCCCTCTGAGATTCTTGACTTCAAATCCTTTGACCTCGATTTTCTTGACCAGCCGTTTATTGTAAGCATCCACCGCATCCAGGACATAGACCAGGTTATGGTGCTGGACATGGGTGGCCGAGTAGTTCAGGCAGAACAGGGGATTAAAATTAGCCAGTGCTTTCTGGGTCTTGTCTCCGCCCATTTTCTGCGGCTCATCCAGAATGAGGATGGGGCGATTGGCCTTTATGACGTCAATAGGCCTGCGGCTGCCGAATTCATCCAGTTTTTCATAAATGCGGCGGGCTTCCTTGCTCCTGGCATCCTCTTTCAATGATGTATTAAAGGCCTGGATATTGATAATCATGACGTTTATCCCGCTGCTGGCACTGAAGTTGTCAAGTTCGGTCAAATTTTGGCTGTTGTAGACAAAAAAGCGGGCTTTCTTGCCGTAATGCTCCATGAAGTGATCCTGGGTAATTTGAAAAGTCTTATATACTCCCTCACGGATAGCAATAGAAGGAACCACCACAATAAACTTGCTCCAGCCGTAACGCTTATTCAGTTCAAAAATGGTCTTTATGTAGACATAGGTTTTGCCTGTGCCGGTTTCCATTTCCACGTCTAGGCTGCAGGCCCCCAGGTGGCTGACCAAAGTCTCGGACTGCTTTATGTTGTTGCGGGCCTGCATGTTGCGGATGTTTTGCAGAAGCTGCCCGGGGGAAAGCGTAAGCCGGGCGTTTTCAAAGCCGATGGCTACATCATCATCCGGAGAGCCAGGCTCGTTAAACAAGGATATTTGGGTATACTGATGTTTCTTGTTAATGCCCAAATCTCGCACATAACTGACACGGTCTGAAAAGGGCTGCCCTGCAAATATGTTTACGACGCTGTTGACGGCGTCGGTTTGATATTGCTGTATTTTAAATTGGAACTTCATGATTTTTCTCCCGTCCAATTGATTTTACATGGTTTTCAAGCTGCTTGACATCGGTCTTAGCAAGCATTTTGCGGTGAGCATCGAATTTTTCATATTCATTCTCCGCCAGTTGTTTTGCAATTTCTGCAGTTATAGTTCCATAGTTATTCAATACTTCCCGGCCGGTAAACCGCAAAAATGAGTCAAGTTTCTCTTCCCAGTCTGCCATGTGCATAGGGATATGACGCTTAGCTTGATCTTCCGCATAGTCAAGATACATGGTTACAATTCGATTGAGTTCCGAAATTTCATCCTTGGTAAGATAGTTTTTGGCAATAGAGACGTCGCTTTTGCGAACTACAGCCCCCTTAAATGAGGTCAGACCCATGTTCGGTTTGCTTGCGTCTGCACGTGAGGCAATTAATTCCGCAGCCGTATGGCCGTGAACGCTGTAGTGCATCTTGTTTTGTACATTCGCAAAAAAGCGTATAGCTGCCTCGCTTTTGGGATCATAGTCCACAGAAGTTGCATAAATTTCTTTTACCTTTTCATAGAAACGCTTTTCCGAAGCACGGATGTCTCTGATACGCTCAAGCAGCTCATCAAAATAGTCGGCTCCAAAAGGCTGTGGGTTCTTCAGCCGCTCGTCGTTCATCGCAAAGCCCTTTTTGCTGTATTCCGTCAAAACACCAGACGCCCAGTTGCGGAAATGGATGCCAACATGCGAACGGACACGATAACCAATAGCAAGGATCATCTGGAAATTATAATGCTTTACATGCCTTTCTATTTGTCTGCCGCCTTCATTTTGAACTTGTAAGAATTCCTTACAAGTTGATTCTTCCATCAATTCACCATCTGAATAAATATTTTTAATGTGCATGGTAATGTTTTGCGGTGACGTTTGATAGAGCCTTGCAAGATTTTTTTGTGAAAGCCAGATATCGCCATTTTCAAAATAGACGTCAATTTTCGTATCGCCTTTCTCATTTTGATAAATTAAAATTTTACCCAGCTCTTGTTCTCTCATCTTATAACACCTTCCTCACCGTTGACGGGCTGTAGGTTTCAAAAATCTGCTCAAAGTTGGCGGCGACGCTGTCGCTGGCCATGCCGCTATCGCGGAAAACGGCGTAATAGGGCTGCTTTTTGGCAATCTCCCTGACCACCTCATCGGTGACGTCATTGTCAAAGCAGGCCATCAGGTACCCGTCCGCCACATTAAACACTTTTTTGCCGCCGATGACCATTTCTTCGATTTTGCTGGACAATAGCACGCCCAAATCCAGCATGACCTGGAAGAGCAGATCCTCCGGAGTGCGGTCGGGCTTTATGTTGTCTGTCAGGGAGGAGAGCAAATCCTGGGTATATTCGTCAGGCCTGTAGTATACATCCTGCATGTTGGTGGAATCCACTTTCAGGACGCGGAAACCGGTATCCAGTTTGCCTGCCGCTTCCGGATGCTCCTCCAGTATTTTTTTGCCTGCCCGGCGGATGCGCTCCTTCCCGATTTCGGCAATGGTTTTATACCCTGCTTTATAGGCTTCGGATTTTTCATCGCAAGGCTCAGGCAGCTGCACCATGATGAATTTGCGGTTGCCGCCGTCTTCGGCGTTAAGCTGCATAACCGCATGGGCAGTGGTAGCGGAGCCGGAGAAGAAATCCATTATAATGGCATTTTTATCTCGGACAGATGCTATCAGTTTTTGAATCAAACGCACAGGTTTCGGATAGTCCATTAATTTTTGAATACCAAAAATCAGTCTTAGTTCTTCATCAGCGTCTTCGTTAGATCCCCATCCACTATCAAATAGATTATTTAGGTTTATAGGTGTGTTATACTGTGTATCTTGATTTTCCCCCACTCTTGGCAATATATCTTTAAGTGTTTTATATCTTGTATCATTAACAATTCGACGCAAATAAAGATCACGTGTAATATAAAGCTCTTTCTTTTGGGCATATGTGGTCATTGCTGTTTGGGAATAACGCCAATTGCCTTCTAATATTAGATCTTCGGCAAGCAAACCATTTTTTATAACCATATCAGAATGAAGTACAATGCTCATTGTTGTATCTGAGATTTCAGAACCTTTTGGCATAAAAAAGTCTTTATCCTTGTACTTGCTTTCAATGCCAGCAGGAATAATTCGTAATTCTCGTTTGTTTACTGCATTAATACAAGGATAGGTTTCGGAATTAGTATTGATTTCACCTATGAGTCCCTCAAAGGAATTTATGCTTTTGCAAAAAACAAGTACATATTCTTTTATATTTGTAATAGATTTTGAGAGAAACGAACCTTTCTTTTTCTTTTCCCAAACTAGTTGTGCAATAAAATTTTGGAGACCAAAAATTTCATCGCAGATTTTTTTCAGATTCTCTACTTCATTATCATCAATACTTATAAAAATAACCCCGTCATCACTCAACAGATCCTTAGCCAGTTTCAGTCTCGGGTACATCATATTCAGCCAGTCTGTATGAAAACGCCCGTTGCTTTCTAAGTTTGGGACAAGGCGGTTGCCGTCCTCGTCAAACTGCCCGCTGTTGGCAAGGTACTCGTCCGCACTTTGCGCAAAGTCGTCCTCATAGACAAAGTCGTTGCCGGTATTGTACGGCGGGTCTATGTAGATCATCTTTACTTTCCCTAGATAGGTTTCCTGCAGCAGCTTGAGTGCGTCCAGGTTGTCGCCTTCAATATACAGATTCTCAGTCTTGTCGAAATCCACGCTCTCCTCGCGGCAGGGGCGCAGGGTTTTGGCGATGGGGGCGTTGGCCAGCAGGATGGACTTTTTCTTGTCCGGCCAGGTGAACTGGTAGCGTTCCTCCGGGCCTTCCACTATAAAATCCGACAGCTCCTGCCGCAGTACGTCAAAATCAATGGCGTGCTCAATGATGGGCGTGCCGTCTTCACGATAGCCTTTGATGACCTCGGTCAAGGTATTGGGAAACAGCTCGGCAATCTTTTTGATATTTTCATCTACTTTGTTTGCAGAGTGCATTTTCAGCTTGTCCATGCTCATTCTCCTTTTTCCTCGGCTAATTTTTTCTTTAAACCCTGAAGTCGGGTAAACAGTTCAAAGCGTTTTTTCGGCTGCTTTTCGCTGCGGGATAACCGTTCCAGTTTGTCAATCTCTTTTTGAAGTTTCAGGATGGTATCCTGCTTCTTTAATTTTTCATCAACAGTAAGGCTATCGCAGGAGGGAATAATATTTTCCTGCAGGGCAATCTGCTCAATGAACCCTTCCCATATGCTGTCGAGATTCAGCCCTCTGGCTTCAAGCCTTAGGTCTATAAGCGGTGTCCAGTCTGTTTTATAAAGCTTGCCGTAATAAAGCGCAAGTTGTCCCTGCTCCTGAAATTTGAGCAAAAAAAGCAGCTTGTGAGCGTTCTGCCGGGCTATACTTTCTACAATTCTATAGTCTAATTCCTGTTTTTTTAATTCAATGGAAAGCACAAGAATTTCAGAAGTCTCTCCGCTCTTTTCGAGATTTAAAGTATCCGGCGACAGCTTGTACTCTATACTTATGCGTTTTATATCGGATACGAATTTCTCTTTGAGTTCGCTGCTTAAATTTAAGTTTTTATAAAATGCCTCCTTGGGCATGTTCCGCCCGACGAATGCTTTCTCCGGAAATTTTAGCATCCTATCACCACCATGAAGCAGATCAGTTCAAAGTCGTCAAGACCGGAAATGTTGCCGGTCAGGAAGGTGGTTTCGCCATTCCCGAAAAAGCTGTCTATATCCCTTTCTTCTTTAACGGTTATTATTGAAGCGACTGCCTGTCGTAGCAGCTGGGATACGCGGTCCATTTTCCTGCCGTCGTTGGTTTCCCGGTTGAAAATATGGCAGGCCTCCATATCGGGTTTTGTTTTGCCCCTGGAGAGATGGCGCATGGTATCCAGGGTGGCTTTTGGCTCCAAATGATTGCAGATGACCTCCCCGTCATCCCCGATGTATACCATGTAAAAAGGGTGAAGGCGGTTTTGGTTTTCAATGTTTATGGCTTTATTCACGTTCTTCAGGATAAATATTACTCCGGGCTTTTCTCCCCGTATCACGGCGTGAATGCCGTAGGGAGTCCGGTCTAAATCTGGATGTTCCTTGACATAAGCCAGCAAGTCCATCCTGAAATCATTCAGCCCCAGATCCATAATGGAAATGCCTGTGGTCATATCCTCAAGGTCAACCACTTCATTCTGCAGTTTTTCCAGCTGGGCCCGGCGATAGGCCAAATCGCCGTTTTCGTCCTGGTTGATGTAGTCATCGTCGCCAGTGGCGGTCATGACGGAAATCCGCATTCTCGCTTCCACGCGTTCCTTCAGGTTTATGTAGTCGTCCAGCGCCAAATCCGGCCAGAAGTTGACAAGCTGGATCACTTTGTTTTTGCTGCCAATGCGGTCAATACGGCCGAAACGCTGGATAATGCGCACCGGGTTCCAGTGGATGTCGTAATTGATGCACCAGTCGCAGTCCTGCAGGTTCTGTCCTTCGGAAATGCAGTCGGTGGCAATCAGGATGTCAATATTGTTGTTATTGTTCGGCATTACCAGGTCCTTCTCCTTAGAAATTGGAGAAAAACAGGTCAAAATCGTGTTCATGTCAGCAGGGAATTTGGGTATGGTGGTTCTTCCCTCAATTGAGCCTGTAATCAGGGCGCAGTCCAGTCCGAATTTTTTCTTCACAAAAGGACTGACATTTTCATACAGATACTCCGCCGTATCGGCAAAGGCCGTAAAGATAATGATTTTTTTATTATCCGGATTAATGGGGTTTGTGACTTTCTTCTCGATAACCCGCAAAAGCTCATTCAGTTTATAGTCATACTCCGGAGTAATATCTTCAATCATCAAAATCAGAAGTTCCAAAACTTCCAGATCGGCAGACAAATCCCGCTGCCAGGAGAGATAATCCATGTCGCTCAAATCAATTTTAAATTTTCTGCCGACGTTGATAATATCAATATTCTGATCATCCAGATCAAGTTCGCCAAAGTCATGAACATCCTGCACGGTAACTTCCTCGCCGGACCGGAAGCTGTCAATCAGATCTAGGGTGTAATGTATTTGTTCATAGATGCGTTTTACAGTTAACTTAAATGAATGCACCGAGCTTTCCATCCTCTTAAGCAGATTTATGCTCATCAAACGGCGGATGCCTTCCTCGCGCCCTTTTTGCGAAAGCTGCCTGCTGTGTTCTGAATCCAAATCGATATATTTGCCAAGCCTGCTGGGAAGGATATAGTTTGTTGGCGTATAGATGGACAGATTAAGCTGCATGAGCTGTTCATAAATCTGCTCATAATTGATGGCATTGTTCAGCGTAGTCAGTTTGGGACGCAAGGAAAGCGGCTTGTTACGTTCCGGGAAACTGCCTATTTCGGATATGTCATAGTAGCGCTGAATATGTTTACGGGAGCGGGCAATGGTCACGCTGTCCAAAACTTCAAAAAAGTCAAAATCCAGCTGCTTAAGCAGGGAAGCCGTTGTACGGGATTCAGGCGGTAGCTTGCTCCAGGCGTTATATACCTTTTGAGCTTGCCGGAAAATAGTATCAATGTCTGTTTTGGTGTTCAGCTTTTCATTGATTAACTCTGACTTTCCCTCGTAGGCTAAGGCCAGTTGGTTGCGCAGGTCATAAAAACGGTTATTCACCGGGGTGGCGGAGAGCATTAAAACCTTAGTCTTTACGCCGGGGCGGATGACTTTATTGAGCAGTCTAAGATAGCGGTTTTCTTTTTCTCCATACTCACCCGTTACAGCGCCGCCGTTGCGAAAATTATGGGATTCATCGATAACGACGAGGTCGTAGTTGCCCCAGTTGATGCGGTCGAGGGGCAAGCCAATAACAGAATCACCTCGTTCGCGAGACAAATCGGTATGGAAAAGAACGTCGTAACGCAGGCGGTCTTTGGCCAGCGGGTTGTTGATCAGATTGCCACGATAAGTTAGCCAGTTATCCTTCAGCTTTTTTGGGCAAAGAACGAGGACATTCTTGTTCCTGTTTTCATAGTACTTGATGACGGCAAGGGCTGTGAAGGTTTTGCCTAAGCCCACACTGTCCGCCAGGATGCAGCCGTTGTATTGCTCAAGCTTGTTAATGATTGCCAGGGCGGCGTCTTTCTGAAAGCTGTACAGTTTGTTCCAGATAACGCTGTTTTTGAAACCGGTTGCTTCATTGGGCAGCACATCTTCGGAAATATCCTCAAGGAATTCGCTGAAAATGTTATATAAGGTCATAAAATATATAAGCTCCGCGGGGTTTTCCTGGTAAACAGCCGATATGGATTCGATTACTTCTTCCGTTACATCCTGAAGGCGGCTTTCATCGTTCCATATGCTGTCGAACAGGCGGATATATTCACTGCTGAAGGGAGCCTCAAATTTATTCACCATATTATAGATGTTGTTGCCGCGCTCGCAGCCAATATCAACGGTTGTAAACCCGTTTATCGGCAGGTAAGTCAGCTGCTGGTCGTTTGTTTGTATGTTAAGAAATCCGCTCATCCCGGAATTGGTGGAATTTGACTTGAAGGTTACCTTTTTGCGAATCCAATCCGCACATTCCCGGGCAATAGCTTTTTGGGTAAGCTCGTTCCTTAACTTTATTTCAAATTCTGTCCCGTAAAGGCTGCGTTCCCTATGTAATCGTGGAATGTAGAATTCCCGCTTTTCTTTTGGCGATTTTTCGGCGACGAATGTGGGGGATGTAAAGATAAACCGCATGGAATCAATTTTCTGCAGCTGCGCTTTCAATTCCTTATAGGCATAAATTGAAAAACAGGCAGCCGCAACAGAAATCCGGCTTCCCGGCATGATAACCTGTGTTAAGTCGTCCTTGACAATTTTCGTTATATTATTGAATACTTCCACAAAAACACCCCCGCCTGAGATCATTCAAAAGTATTGTCTATATAACCGTACAGTTACTAATCTTCGTCATTTGTAATTTCCATAATATCTGAAATATCACATTTTAAAGCTTTGCAAATCTTCACAAGCACATCCGTTGTTACATTTTCATTTTTACCTAATTTAGCTATGGACGTTTGGCTGATTCCGGCTGCTGCACGCAAATCCTTTTTCTTCATATCTTTATCAATCAACAGCTTCCAAAGTTTTTTGTAACTGACGGCCATAAATTGCCACCTCGCATGATTTCTGTCAAATTTATCTAGTATTATATCATTCATATGACTGAATCTCAATAGAAATATCCAAGAACGCAAAGATTTTATCTGAATCCATTTTATCTGAATATAAGGTTTTTCCTGATACACTGTCACCTCTCAATTTAGAGCATACTTATGAGTTGACAGTGTACCTACTGGTTTGTGCAAAGTTATGCTTACTGCTGTGTCTATAATTTTGATATTGGTGCTGGTTTAACATAGGAGAGGGTTCTTCATGTTTGATTTAACGCGAATGCGTATCTTGAAACCTAATCTGCCTTTCCTTTGCAGGTACAGCGCCTAATACAATAGCATCATAATTTGCCGTACCTTTGCTCTGGTAGGGAACAATCCCTTTTTCTGCCATGGAAGAATAGCTTGTGCCACTCACAATAATGTGGTCTAAAACTTTGATCTCAAGGGGATGAAAAATGTCAACCATTCTCTGTGTCAATGCCCTATCCTCCGGAGAAAAATTTTTGGAGCCTCCGGGATGGTTATGGGCTAAAATCATTGCATTGCAATCACAAGCAAGGGCATATTTCAATATTTCTCTTGGATAAACCGCCGTTTGTCCGATACTCCCTTCCGACATGGTCTTTGTTTCGATGATGTTGTTGCCGCTGTCTAAAAAAGCCACCATAAACCTTTCTTTATCCTTCATTCCTCCCAAAAGGGCTAAAAAATATTGGCCTGCTAAGGTTGATGAATTGAGCGTGACCTTCTCATTGCTTTCATAGATTTTCAAAATGTTGTAAGAAGCAATAAACTCATTGAGCAGCCCTATCTTTTCAAGCTGCTTCTCATTTGGTTCCATGATGTGGGGATGCTCCAGGATGTTAAAGGGGTTGTTTTCTTTTACATACTGCTGAACCTTTTTATAGGGTAGTCCTGTTAAAATTGTAAGCCCTTTCAAAAATTTCTCGGTATGCAATGTATCCTGCTTCATGCTATGCCCGCCCCCTTTTTACATCAACTATTTCAATAATGGCTTTTATGCTTTTTAGCTTTTCGGAAGTCTCAGGAGGTAAGTCCACCGATTCAAGATGCAGAAAAAAGTTTTTAATCCCTATACTTTGAAAGTACTTATGGATTCTCTCTTTTGCGTCCGCATCCAGATCAATCAATTCAGCCAATAATTCCACACACTTTATATATTCCGTATCCCTTAATTTTTCTAAATTCATCTGTTTTTCCACCTTTCATATGATTTGATCATTAAACTATTTTGTTTATTTTCTGATGTCTTCCACTATGAGCTGCGATTTCCTATGGAGACAGGGTAATATCCGCCTAACTGCCGACAAGGCGCATAAATAACTGTTGATATTCGTCTTTCATCAGCTCGTTAAGCATTTTCACCTGATCCGGATTGAAGCCGTACTCGGCAATCATGTCCGTATGGGATTTGAAGGTTATATTGATATGCAGGATGGTTTCGGTGGTGGTGATGGTTTCCGTGGTTTCATTGCCGTCCTCGTCAGTGGTGGTTACCGTTTCCTCATGCTCAATGGTTTCTATCCAATAGTCGATTTTGTTCATGTCCCAAAAGACGTCCCGCAGGATTCCCACCTTTGTATCGTCAAGGGTGGCAACCTCCATGCCTTTTTCCGGATCGGCAGTTACTTTTACCGCATAGACCGTCAGGATTTCCCGCCATTGGTTTGCGGAGATGCTGTCGCTGCCGGACAACTCCAAGGTGTCATGGGGATTTTCATCCTGTATCCGCTGGATTTCCGCCGTGAACTCTTCGTTAAGCTTGCTGACAGCCTCCGTCATGACCGGCGTGTTTCCGCCGGGGCTTTCATTGGAATAGAATATGCCGAATGCTGAACCTAATAAAAACCCCGCAAGGCATATCACAAGAATGACCACCACAGCTGTCCAGCCGCCGACAGCAATCAGGGCGGTCAGGCCCTTGGCTGCCGCGATGATCGCCTTTATGGCAGCCGCCATTGCCTTCGCTGCTGTCTTTGCCGAAACAGCCGCCGCTCTTGCCGCCAGCCGCGCTGCCTGTTCTGCCCTTTGAGTGGTCTGAGCGGTTTTGGCGGCGGTTTTTGCCGTCTGCGAGGTCTTAACGGCAGCTTTTGCGGTATGGTCTGCGGTTTTGATGGATTTAGCGGCTGTTTTTAGCGTACCTTTTGTGGCTTCCTTTACAGCCTTGTCACCGGTTTTGACCGATCTTTGCGCCGTTTTTACCATACCTTTGGAGGCTTCCTTTATACTTTTAACACCGGTATCGGCGGCCTGCCTGATGGTGCGTCCCGGTGTGCTTGAGGAATGGAGGGCCTGCGCCGCTGTTTTTTCGGCCGGTTGAAAAAGGGGACGTTTAGCAGGTATTTGTTCGGATATCTGGATTGTATTTGAGCAATATTTTGATTTGCCGTCCGGATTTCACTGATTTGAGAAAATCGCTTTTTCGCTCTGCTTTGAACGAACCTGTGTTTTGCCAATTCATTTGGTTTCGACAGGGTAAATTTCCGCTTGACGGTTTCCTTTGTCCCGGATCGCGCGGCATTCTGCTTTGCCGCCTGCTTTGCTCCGGATTGGGAAACGTTATGTCTCACTGCTTCCTTTGCTTTTATCGAGGTTGTGCCATGTTCCATTGCCAGTTTTGTTTCAGTCCGGGCAACATCCCTGTGTACTGCTTCCTTCACTTCACTTGTGGAGGTGTGATGGGCATTCTCCCTGTTGGAATCGTTGTAACGCGGAGCATCTGCATCCGGCGCACGGCGTTCCTGTACTTTTTCAACCGCCTTCTTGCCGTAGTTTCCAGCGGTATGTCCGGCTTTCCGAACAACGGTTTCTGCACCATGCCGGACGCTGTTTGCGGCATCGTCCACATAGTTGCCGTCCTCGTTATGCCCGAGCCGTTCCGCCTGCTCCTTAGTGCGTATATAGGCGTTTTTTGCCCTGCGGGATACGTCCGTTGCCTTATCCAGCACCTTAATATCCTTGATGGTCGATTTGGTCTTGATTTCCTTCAACACACGCACCTCCTTCCGCAATTTGGTTAAGTCTTTTCAACGGATTTACCGTTCTGATCGGGAAAAATGCAGAGCGGGATGCTCCATGCTTTTGCAATATTCGGGATAACGCAGTCGGATGGCTTCAAAAAAGTAGGGAGCAAAACCGCAGTCAAACAGTTCATAGGGCGTGGAGCGATTCTCATTTCTTTCCTCCGTCCAGCCGTTCCAGAGGTTAAAGGCGAGGCGGCACAGTCGTTGTGTGCTGCCGGTCTGCCATGCAGCCGAAAGGCCCTCCGGCTTTATGATGTCCTCCTTAAAGTCAAAGAGGGAGCGGATATGGCTTCTCGTTTCCGCGCTGATTCCCATTGTGTAGAAAAATGCTTTATGGAAGGTGTCGTTGTTGCGTGCCGCCGCAAGCATATCGAAATAAAAACCTCGTGTTCCTTGTTTGCAAACCGGATATTTTCCATTGTGTTTTCCTCCTTAATATGGTGAAGGGCTGACCGGAAAACCGGCCGGCCCTTCGCATTTGATGGATTGTCCTATATTTCCGCCTGTTCGCCGGGCTTTGTGGTCATCAAGCGGTAAAGCTTGGTGTTGCGCGGGAATTGGTCGGTGAAGGGGACAAGAGAGCTTCCAACTTTAATTAGCCCGTTGCCTGCTTCCACGTTTGTGATGTAGGAAAGCTGCAGGTCGGAAATGTTTAGGAGCCTGGCAAGCTCCATGCGGTCGGTGCTGGCTTGGTTGAGCATGACGATGAATTCACTGTTTGCCAGCATCGTCCTTGCCGTGTGGCTCTGCAAAAGGTCGTCCACGTTTTGGGTGATGCCCGTGCAAAAAGCGCCATACTTTCGGACGCGCTTCCAGAGCGTAAACAGGAAGTTGGCGCTGTACTCATGCTGGAACAGCAGATAAATCTCGTCAATAATGATGAAGGTATTTTTACCTTTTACCCGGTTCTGCGTGATGCGGTTTAAAATACTGTCCAATACTACCAGCATCCCGATGGGAAGGAGCTGCTTGCCCAGGTCGAGGATGTCATAGCAGATGAGGCGGTTGTTCACGTCCACATTGGTCGGCTTGGCAAAGGTGTTCAGGCTGCCGCTGGTAAACAGCTCAATGGCAAGGGCGATTTCCTGCGCTTCCGGCTCCGACTGCTTCAGCAACTCCGCATGGAAGTCCTGCAAGGTGGGCGGGTTATCCCGGTAATTGCTTTGCAGGTACTTCCGGTATACGCCGGCGGTGCAGCGGTCGATGAGAGATTTCTGCTTTGCGCCCAGGTTCTGGCCGCCAATCAACTGCTCGCACAGGGACAGCACAAATTCGGATTTCAGAATGACGGGGTTTGCGCCGTCGCCGTAATCCCGGTTCATGTCCATGGCGTTGATGTGGTTCGAGGAGGTGGCGGAAATATGGATGATCTCACCGCCCATGGCCTTGACAAGGGAAGAATATTCACGCTCGGGATCAATCAGGATAATGTCGTCATCGCTGGCAAGTATCTGGTTGACGATTTCCCGCTTGGCGGTAAAGCTCTTGCCGGAGCCGGATACGCCCAGGATGAAGCTGTTGCCGTTTAGCAGGCACTTGCGGTTGGCGATAATCATATTTTTGCTGATAGCATTTTGTCCGTAGTAGATGCCGCCGCTGTGGGAGATTTCCTGCGCACGGAAGGGGATGAACACCGCCGTGCTTTCGGTGGTCAGCGTCCGGATGGCGTCGATTTTCCGCAGGCCGTAAGGCAGTGCCGTGTTCAGTCCGTCCATCTGCTGGAAGGTCAGGGTGGAGAATTGGCAGAGGTGCTTCCGTGCGGTGGTAAACAGGGTTTCGGTGTCGCTGTCAAGCTGCTCCTTGCTGTCCGCAATATGCACCATCGTCAGGACGGCAAACATCATCCGCTGGTCGCGGGTGGTCAGGTCATCGAGGAATTCCTTGCTTTCCTTGCGCTGCTGCTCCATATCATAGGGGACGACAGCGGAAAAATTGTTGTTCTGGTTCTGCCGCCTCTGCCAGTTGGTGATGTTGGTTTCCACGCCCAAAAGGCGGTTTTCCACCTCCCGCACGGCTTCGTCCGTAGGAATGGGGATGATGTCCAGGGACAGCATTATATTGCGGTTTAAATCACAAAGCTCGGACACCATGCTGTCCTTGATGTAGCTGGCAAACTCCCGCAGAAAAATGACGCGCCCATATTTGCTTCCCATGTGGAAGTGGTCTCTTTCAAATTCAAAGGTGTCGGGACAGATATAGTCCTTGAAATCATGGCCCTTCTTCATGGTGGCGGACAGGTCGAAACGGAAGTCCGTTTCCTCGCCGGCGCGGAAAAAATCGTGCAGGATTCTAAGGCGGTCGGTGGCGTCCAGCTCCGCGCATTTTGAGCCCAGGCGGGAGAAATGGGTTATCAGGTCGGCGCCGATGCGTGAGAAGTAATTGCGGGCTTCTTCAATATTCTTCTTTGCCACCGACACGGTGACATACTTGTCCTGTACAATGCTGTTTGCGCCTGTGGCCTTATCCATAAGCATTTGGTTGTATTCCCTGCGGTACTCGTCCAGACCGTCGTTTTTCAACGGAATGAGGATGGAGCTTTCAAAGTCCGCTTTGTTCAGCCTGCGGTTGTTGATGGTGATTTTGGTGGTGGCTCCGCTGTCAAAGGAATTGAGAAGCTCCGAATAGGACAAAAACATGGCTTCCTTGTCCTCTTTGGAGGCCACCGCGTAATTGATGTCCTCGAAGCGAAAGGATTTGGAAAACTTGTTGCCCACCCGGAAAATCCCATCCGGCCAGATGGTGCGGATAGGGATGGCCTGCTGGACGCCTCCGGGGACGATAAACCTTTCCTTATCCTGCTTCATGATTTTTTGCAGGGTCTTAATCATGTCGTTTCCATTCCTCCTTTTCATGATTCGCGATAACGTTTTTAAGTGCCTCATAGTAGATGTTGGACGGATAAAAGGTCAGCTTTTTAGGTATGAGAAACTCCGATTTGATGTATGCCCACAAAAATTGCTCCGCCGTCATGCCGTGGTACTTGATAAAGCCAAGGGCTGCAAAAGGGAAAACTCCCAAAACACACATCCAGCTTACGGTCTCGGTACCGAAGAAGCCCCGCAGGCCGAAATAGATACATACGGCCACGCCGACGGCCAGGGCAGAAAAAATGAACTGCCGCAGGGACAGTCCAAAAAACATGCTTTCGGTATAATCCCGGATTTCCCGGTTGGTCTTTACTTCCAAAAACAATCACCTCCAAATATGAATAGCGCCTCTTAACGAAGCACCATCAGGTTGTTTGTTTTATCGCTCTTGTTGATTTTTACTATACTTTTCTTTCTCCTTTTGTATCTTGACTACCAATGAGTCAACCTTGCGGTTCTGTTCAATAACTGCCTCATCTTCTGTGAGAGGGGCGCCTTTATTCAAAGCTTCACTTACAAGCTTGTTAAGTTTTTCCTTCTCTTTTTCCAGTTTTTCTTTGAGAGTCTCCTGTTTCATGCTGAAACCTCCTTTGCTTATTTACGTTAATAAATCCTTATCTTAACGTTATACCGTTAGTATAAATTACCTTTTAATCTGCATCAACGGTATTCCGTTAACTTTTTTCCGGATAAATTGATAAGCTTTGATTAACGGAATAACGTTTAAGAGGTGGTAGAATGAATATTTCTCAAGCGGTTGTAAAACGCATTGAAGGGTTGTGCAGGGAACGGAACCTGACAGTCAATGCTCTCAGCAACATTTCAGGCGTCACGCAATCAACCGTAAACGATATTGTAAGCGGTAAGACATATAATGCGGGGATTGTCACCATTAAAAAGCTGTGTGACGGACTCGGAATCAGTGTGCGTGAATTTTTTGACTGCGATTTGTTTTCCAATCTGGAGCAAGAGATAAAATAGTCTGTAATATGGGACAGCCTTCCATTCCTTTTTCCCATGTGCGATAATGGGAATATACAGACTGCGTGGAAAGGAGTGTCCAATATGCCAATCGCGGCAGTTATTTCCCTTTGCCTTACGGCGGGATTGCTTATTCTCTCTTTTATATTTAAAGCAGCCGGAAAAATTCGGCTGACGATACCCATTCTTTGCTTCCTGCTGTTCAGTACCGTGCTGAACAAGTGGGCAGGAGAACATGAGACTTTATCATTCATCATTCTTTTCTCGCTGCTTGGCTTGACCGCGTTAAGCTGGATTGTGTCGCTTATAAAGGCGATACGGCACAAACGTGACGAGAAATACATTGAAGATGATGTCGCGTGGCAGATCCGGCGGGCAAGAGAGGTGGGCGTACCTCTTGGCAAAATTCAGTTTAACGAGCATGGGGATTTGCTTGATCCAAGAACAGGGGAACCTGTTGTTTATGGGGAGGGTGTTCAGTTCAAGGGTATATGACGATACCGGGCAATAATACCCGACTTCTCTTTATAATCCCATCATCTCCCGTACCACCCGGTCGGCCATTTTCACCGCGCCCACCAGCACCAGCATGTTGAAAATCAGCTCCCCTACATAGGACCACACCATCGTCACGGCGCTGGCGCCGGTGTCTACCACCGGGGGGGAGGACGCAAAGACGGAAAAGATGACGCAGGCCAGGACGATGATCGCTCCTTCCATACACACGGCGGCATAGCCTTTCAAAAAGGCTTTGCCGATGCTCTGGCTCGGTTCCCCGGCAAAGGAGGCCAGAGGCACCGGGGCGATGGCGGTATATAAATACAATTTAAAAAACCGGCCATACACCGTCAGGATCATAATGAAGGAAAACACCGTGATGAACAGTCCGCCGATGAGCGTTACCGCCCACAGCGGGATGCTTTCGAAAAATCCGCAGTTTTGAATGGCCTGCACGATTGCTTCCGGCAGCACGGGCGGACATTCTGCGTCAGGATTTTGTTTTTCTGCGGGTCCTTGTCCCGGTACTTTTTATTGACAGCCGCCGCGCCGCCCCAGCGGGCGCTGCCGTGTTCTTCCCTCCGCCGGTAATTGCGCCTGGTGGAAAGATAAATCCCTATACCCATGCCGTATGCGGCGGTAAACAGCAGGATGCACTTGGGTGTGTCGTTTACCCATTGGATATGAAAGGGATTGTCCATCGCCTCCGTGAGGTTGGCAAGGGTTTCGGGAAGTCCGCCGGAAAGGGAAGGGGCGGTCAATAATGCCGCCCACACCACAGGAATTAAAAAAACCGCAAAGAGTATCAGGTTGCTCCTTGCGGTTTCATCGCGCCTCATGGTGGCTCCTGCGCTTTTGTTTTTTTGTCGGGGCGTCAATGGTTTTTAAAAGCAGTTCGTCAACGGCGTCGGTGGGCCGTTCTTCTTTAATCAGGTCGTTTCTGAGCTCATTCAAGGCGTTCACCACAACGCCGTATTCGTAATTGTCCAGGGTAAGCACCCTTTCTTCTTCCTTCATAGGCAATCCCTCCTAACGTTCCGGCTCCTGCTGTATTTGCTGCGAAAGCATCCGGTTCATCCTGCCGGAAATTTCACCGGCAACTTTCCGTATGACCGAAAGCTCGGCACGGACCTCCTGCGGGTCCATGCCCTCCAGCATTTGGGGAGCGCGGTCGAAACGGTAGCCGTTTGTATCCACGCCGTATTGCTTGCAGAGCATATAGGATACGCAGTAAGCGTGGAAGGCATGATCGGAACGGCGGTAGCTACCGTCTCCCGTATCCATTTCCGCATGGGCCAGCTCCTGGGCAAGAGCGCGGAAAATACTCCCGGCGTCCATGCCCCTTCGGATTTGGATTTCCCTTGCTTCCGGACGGTACAGGGCATTTGTGCCTTCCGGCAGGGCATCGCTGATGCGGATGGGTACAGGCGCATGGTCCATCAGGGCTTTGATGCGGGTGCGGTCGTCGGGATAGGTGGGTGTTTCCCGTTTGCGGCTGTTTCCGGTCTGGGAAATGTCGAACATCTTTTTTAGGTTGCAGCTGATGCCGACAGTGCCGTCCTCGCGCTGGTATTCCTCACCCGGCTCCAGGATGTAGAAGCCGGTTTCCTTTTTGCGGATAAATGCGCCTTGCTCCTTCCAAGTGTCAAAGTCCGCAATGCGTGTGGCGTCCGGCTTCTGCGCAAGGATTAAAAGGGCGTTGGCCACGCTGTAGCGGTCAAAGCGGCTCTGCACATCCAGGTACTTCCGGAAGGCAGCACCGTCCCGCGCCACGGTTTGCGCCGTGTCGTCAATCATGGCGTAAACCATTTCCCGCTGTTCCTGCTTCTGCTGCTTCCATGCCTCTTTGTCAAAAGGCCGGTCGTTTTGGCGAGCAGGCTGTTCGCTTTCCTGCCGGAAAAGATCGTCAAAACTGCTCATAAATCTTACCTCGCTTTCGATTTTGGTTTTTTTGATTTAGGTTGCTGCCTGTTAGCTTTGGCATTTTGTTTCACAGCCTGCGGCTGCTCTTTGGCAGGCTCACGCCTGGGTTCCGCCTGTTCCTTTTGAGCGGCCTTGATTTCCCGCAGTTCTTCTCGGACGGACTTTCTCGGCGGCTCAATAGCACCCTCGGCGGCTTTCCCGCTGCGCTCGGAGGTAGGCTCGGACGGAAGGGGTTTCTCCGTCGTCGCCGTTGTGGGGTTTGGGTTGTCGGTCTGTGGGGCGCTTGGCTCCGGCTGATTGGGCTTTGCCATGAGTTCATCCAGAAAATCGTCCGCGCTTTTTTCGGCGGGCGTTCCTTTCTCGAGAGGTGCTTTTTCGTCTGGGCTTTCTTTATGCGGTATATTATCCTTCTGTTTGGCGGCCCTGGATTTCTCGATTTCGTTCTTGATGCTTGCCGTATCCACGGTGGCCAGCTTGAAGCGTTCCACAATGCGGTTGATTTTGGAAGCGTCCTCCGCCCGCACCATGATGTCGCACATCCCGTCCAGGCTCTTTTTGTCCCGCAGGGCGCAGTACAGAACGCCGTAGCGCTTGGCCTCCTGGCAAAACTTCTTTAAGTCCTCGTTGCGCACTGCAAAGACTTTTAGTTCCTTGCCGCTGCGCAAAAGCCCCTCCAGACGGATTTTGCCCTTGGTTTTCTTTTGGCCTTTGAGGACGGCATACAAATAGGCGGCGAGGTTTTTCGCCCCCACGCCGGAGATTTTGGCCATCACTTCGATCCCTTTAAGGCTCATATTGACGATTTGGTCCGCTGCGTCGGCTCCGCTGTTCATAGGTTTTTTCCTCCTTTCCTTGATGGATTTCCTCCTGTTGAACCTGAAGCAGTTTCTTCTTCATTTCTTCGGAACGGGACAGGATGCCCGTACAGAGCTTCACCTCCTTCCGGAGCAGGGACAGCTTACTGGAAAGTTCTGAAATCTGCTGCTTATACTGTGCTGTTTGCTCATCGTCTTTGCATCGGCGCAGCCGATGGTAAAGAGATTTGCAGGCGTCGGACAGGGCTGCCATTTCCTGCTCCAGGCCGTTCTGGTACGTGAGAAGCTGCTCCTTGTTCTCAATGTGATGAGTACACAGCAGCTTGGTTTGAGCAATGAGTTCATCCAAATAGCGGATGTCCTCGCGCAATAAAAAATGCGTCCGTTTGCTGGACGCACGATGTTTTGGCAAAATACCCATTTTGTAGAGGTAGTGGAAGTAGAGCGCCTGCAGGCCCGTGAGCTTTCTTGTCTTTTTGGGATTAAGTCCGCCTTTGACGGCATAGCGTTTTCGCTTCGGCTCCGGCAGGACTTCCGGACGCTTCGGGGCGCGGTTTTGAAGTATCCGCTGCTTGATGGCGTCCTCGGTGTAATCGTCACCCAGGGTTTTCAGCCGGACAAAGCGTTCCTTTCCCGGAGGACGCACCGCCATGTATTTTACGCCGGTTTTTACTTCGTAGCCCTGCTTGCGTAAAGCAGCGATAAACTGCGTGAAGGTCATGGAGGCTGCAATGGCTTTGTCTGCATCCTCGCGGATGAGGCCCCGCCAGGTGGGTTTGCCTTCCTGCTCGGCCTTCCATTCTGCGTAGTGTTTTGATTTGCCCTTTTGTGGGTTTTCTATAACAGACAGGGAATATTCCCGGCACAGCCGGTCGGAGGTCTGCCGCATGAGGGCGTAGGTGGCGTTGTTGTCGTAATACCGCTTGCCGTCCATAAAGGATACGGAGTTCAGGACAAAATGATTGTGAAGATGGTGTTTGTCTAGGTGGGTGGAAACCACCACCTCAAAGCGGTCGCCCCAAAGCTCCTGCGCCAGCTTTACGCCGATGGCGTGGGCGGTTTCGGGAGTGGCTTCCCCCGGAGCGAAGGACTGGTAGCCGTGGAAGGCAAGGATGCCGTCCGTTTTCTGGAATTGCAGCTTTGTCCGGCTCATCTGCTCGCAGGCGGTGGCCGGGTCGCAGTTGATGCCGGTGACGTAAAACTGATTTTCGGTCTTGGCATCCTGCTCGGTATATTCCAGCACGTTCTGCAGGCCCTGAAAATCGGGACTTGAAAAATCCAGGTTCTCGGTTTTTTCGGGATTGGTAGCATAGTCGATCACCCGGTTAAGGCGGTCTGTCACATCCCATATCGCCGTGGTTGCCATTATTTTCCCTCCTTTCCGGCGACGTGACCGCCGCCTGTATATCCAGCACGGCCTTGCGGAGCCGGTTAGCCTCATACTGGAACACCGTCCTGTCGATATGTCCTGTGGCGTTTGCCTTTGCCGCAATCTGGTTTAAGTTGCTGCCGATGGCGTGAAGTTCCCGCATCATGGCGTAATAGTCGGGAGGGGGAAGTTCTTTGGGCACGTAACCGTTGATGAAGGTACGGATAAATGCTTCCTGCGAAAGGCCGGATTTCTTTACCTGCTTTTTTAACCGCTGGCATTCTTGTGCATTCAATCGGAACGTTATTTTGATGCTTCTTTTAAGCATACGGAACCTCCTGTTCTGTTAAGGGTTTCAGGGATTATCCCTGACAAGCGAATAATGCTGGCATTATTCAGTGCTTGCTGCAACACAAGACAACTGTCTTGTGTTGTCATAAAGGTAATGGTTGATTTCAGATACCACCGGCCGAAAAGAAAGAGCAGGAGGTCATCGCTCATACTCATGGCGCTTTTGGTTCCTGCTCCGCGCTTCGATTTCCTTTTCCCGCACGGCAAACTCCACACCAGCAAAGTGTTCCGCATTGAGGATGTATTCTTCGTTGCTGTAGGCTTCCCGCACCATCGCTTCCGCTTGTTGGGCATTTTCTGCTTCGATTTCGACGGTCATGCAAAGGGTTTCTTTGATTTCCGCCTGATAGGTTTTCATAAAAGCAAAGCCTCCTTTCTTGATTTTTGGGCAAAAGAAAAAGGCACTGATTTTTCAGCACCTTTAACACTTTAAGTTTGAAGCTTATTTTTTACTTATGTTGCTCCGCTATCTTTTTCATGTTCTGCCTCTTTGATAATACCATCCAGATATTTATTCAACTCCTCCGGCGTGCAACCTATGTAACCGGCCAGGCGGTCCTGCTCCACAGCCAGCAGTTCCTCCCGTAGCTTCAGCTTTTCGTATTCTTTTTTGAATTCTTTATCTTTCATTAAAAACTCTTTCACTTCGGAATGTTTTACGCCTGCTTTGCTCACTTTTACCCCTCCTTTGCTTCCTCCTAATTCAAAGTAAAAGTTAGTAAAAGTATCTATTTTTGAAAGCTCTGTATGTCCGACCATGTAATCATCTCTTTAAATCAGGCAATATTTTCTTTAATTCTAAAGATTTTCAGCCAAATTTTAAATATAAATAGTTTTATCATTTCTTTTAATATATCACGTTATTCTCTATTTACATATGCCATTATTGTTTCATCTTTATAGTTCTCCGCAATCATGCAAGACAATTTTTAGAAAATTATGAATGGAGAAGTCCGGATTGCTATAGCAGGCGACAGTACCTACCATAAAGCAGTCGGATTGCAATTTCCCGGCCCGGATTTGATCTGCCCGCCTGATTGCATGTCTTACATCTTCAAGGGTAATCTGCTTTAGTATCCTTTCAAGATTAGCTTTTTCTTTAATGTCCGCCTCCCGGTTCAATCCATAGATTCTGCGTACATCGGCAATGTAAGCGTCATTTGTAGCAACCGGCCTGTTGAAATCTTCCTTATGAAGAATAAACCACAAGTCTATGTTTACATTGCTGTATGCATGATAAACATTTTTTCCATTTTCTCTCCGGCTTTTTCGTTGAAGTTGTTCACAGATTTCTATGTTTTGACGAAACTCCGTATCTTTGAAATCATAATCAAACAGAGCGGCATTATCGTACTCAGTGTAGTTTTTCTTTAGTCTTTCAGGCAAACCGTATGTCGTGTTGAAAGTAACAACACGTTCCGGGAATTTTTTCAACAGAAAAGCCACTCGCTTTAAATACATTTCTTCCTGTTGCCCTTCACAAACGCAAAAGTAGGTTTTACGATACATCATACTTCCTCCTTTGCTTCTTTGGTGAAAAGCTTGGAAAAGTCAATATACGGAAGTGTACCGTATTTCCCTTTAAAATAATTTAACAGATAGTTCTGGTCATTCCTGACATCTGTGGAACCAAAATCAGCCAGCGAATAAATAGTGCTCTCAAAAGTGTCCTTATCTTTTTCGACAAATTTGATTTGGTCACGCCGGAATATCTTGTTGCTCAGATAAATCGGGTTATGCGTAGTAAAGATAAGCTGTGCTCCTTTTTCATTTACCGATTGATCATTGAAAAGAGCGATGATGCCTTTAATCAATTCGGGATGGATTGCCGCATCAAATTCATCCAGTACGAATATGCCTCCCTTCGTGAACAAGTTTTCAAATGGAATGGCAAAATCCAAAAGCTTCAAGGTTCCTCTTGATTCCATCAATTCTGCAGGGACCATTACATCCCCATTGCCGGATTTGTAGATAGAAACAAGCCGCATGTCGGCAGAATGCTCATCCTCGGATTTTTGGGATTTGAACAGGATTCGCTGAGGACCGAAATCCGCATTTTTTACAAAGCCGTCAAGAGTTTTGTTCCACGCGAGAAAATCTTTATCCGGCATATCGGTCATAGAAAATGTAAGGTTCGCTTTCTTAAGAGTAAAATCACTTACCACAATCAGCTTGTTTTTAAAAAAATCAATAACTTTATCGGCAATTTCGCTGCTAACAACCGTTTTAAACGCATGTGTTAAAAATAATTCGGCCGGGTCAAGGTTTTTATTGATTTTATTTTCAAATTCTCCCAAAAGCTTTTCGTTATACTGTATAAGGGAAAGCACTTTCTTATCCCGTTTGATAGCAACCCGTTGCAGATCCCGCTCAAAAATCTGAATCATTCCCTTGTTGCTCTTTATCCATAGATTTTCTGATATAATCTGCCGTTTTTCCTTGTCAAACAGCTTGGTCATGACTTCAAAGGAATATATAAAATGAGCACCTTCGTTTGTAAACTCCACTTCAAATAACATGGGGTTTTGTTCCGGACAATGGGCAAAAGGGTATAATTCAAGATTATTCAAATCCGTAGACGGAGCCTCAAGAGAACCTTGTAATACGATCTCCCGCATTAGCGCCAGGGACATAATAATATTGGATTTTCCGCTGGCGTTTGCACCATATATGACAGCAGAGGGAAGGATACGCAGTCCATTTTCGCGGATGAGATTTTCATCCAAAGTTCGCTGTGCTCCTGCTCCCATATTCAGTTGGGTCTTGCCCTTGAAGGAGCGGAAATTTTGGAATACATATTTTATTAGCATAAAGCATCCTCCTTAAAATTTGCTATAATCCCGTAATTCCTCTCCTATATTATACCCAATTTCCGCGTATAATACAATGCGATTGAGGAAAAATCTCAAATTGTTTATTTTAAGGATGCTTATAATTGGCGCACTTTAAAATTTAAAAATTCCTCTATTAAAAGTGCGCCAATTTCATCGATAACAACATTAATTTAGTTTATCTTTAATGTTTGTTATCGATATAACCCGGCTTGTATAATTTCTAAAAGCTCGTCGTAGAGGATATTGTTGCTATTTTTATTTTTCTCCCGCTATCACCTTTATTTCAGCGATAACATGCCGTAAATAAAACTTTCAACTTATTCACGTTCTCGCGGCTGCCGTATCTTTAAGGTGATTTTCAGATAGTCGTTAACATCCTTTCCGCACTTCGGCGGTTCGTCGGAAACAGTGTAGATGGGCGGGAGAATGGTTTTGATGGTTTTTGCCGCCAGCCGTCCGGCCGTGTCGTTGTCCAGATGCAAAGCAATTTCCTTGATTTGCGGGAAGTCTTTTAAGTATTGCATGAGCGCGGTGGGTGGAGTACTTTCCTCAATAATCTTTTTCGGCTTGTAAATGCCCACTAGGGACAGACAGCAATCCTGCCGCCAGTCCCTGTCGGCAAGCAGCTCCAGCGTGCCATAGGAAAGCAGGTCAATGGCGCTTTCAAACAGATGGAGCCTGCGGCTTTCCTGCCGTGCAGGAATAGAGAAGGAGAAGTGCTTATTGCTTCCGTTGACTTCTCCCATATACCGCTTGTTGGTTGTACCCCGGAGTGTCGCATATTTGGGAAAATCCTGCCTGTCAAAGCTGATAAAGACCGCATTGTGATAATCATGGCTTTCATAGAGACGATTGGTCCGGATGCAGTAGTCTATAATCTCCCGGTGGATGCCGCGCCCCATGAGATAGGCAATCACGCGGTCATTGTTTTCGTTTTTCTCCGGCAATAGCAGTTTTTTTTGCTCGGAGGGTTCCTGTGATTTTGGCGAAACAGGCGGCGTGACAGCCGCCTGTCTGTCTATCTGAAGCACCGCTTCGGGGAGCGTCATGCCCCGCACCTTGATGAGATAGTCCAGGGCAGAGCGCCCGCCGATGTTGCGCGACCACCAGCACCATTTCCCGTTGCTGATTTTCAGGCTGTCATGGGTGCGGGTGGTATAGACGTTGCCTGAAAAGCGCACCAGCTCCTGGGGTTCATAGTATTGCAGATAGGTCAGCAGGTCCATCTGCTTTGCGCGCTCAATCTGCTCCGGTGTTACATAGGGCATGTTTTTTCACCTCATCTTGTACTCATAATTACTATCTTTGTTTAGTTCAAATGGATAACAAGAATTAAATTTTGAACCTTTAACTCCCTTTTCTTTTCTTACAGGATCTAAATCCGTTATTACAGCCACTCTTTTGTTTATTGCATATTGACTTTTGTCTCTATCAAAAAGTTTTAAAAAATGCGTAAAGTACCTACCCCCAATATTTATGACAGCTGTATGACTATCAACTAAATCACTTTTTAAATAATTAGCAAATATAGGTAATAATAATTGCTCACTAATACCTTCAACAAGTACAACTCTTTCTTCGGCACCAACGGAGATTTAAAAAAGTGAACAAACGGAGAACAAAAAAACTACCAAAATTTTGGTAGTTTTTTTGTTTTGTGTATTAGTTTTCAAATTATATCCCAAATATTTATTGCCTTGAGCATTTTGACCTATATAGTTCACAGTTCTCAGTTCACAGTAGTAAACGATTTAATAACTTTTACTGTGAACCGTGAACTGTGAACTTATTTACTTTATCTGTCATGTAAAATCATTATCAGTAAATATATAGTTAGAAAATTTTAATTTTCCTATTTCTCTTTATAACACTCATTTTTTGAGTATAAGAGATTATATAGGTTTCCATGCCTTAACTCATCTGTAATAATTTCAGTAAGCATATTTATCTGTCGTCTGTCTTGCAGAGCAAAGAGTATTTTTCTATATTTTTCGACAGCTGCCAGTTCTCCTAACATCGCCTTTTTTAAACCTGCACAATAAGACGCCGGCTTAGTAAATTCGCCTTCCGGCGGTGGCGGAAGCATTTGACCTGTCAGCTCATAGTAAATATTTTTGAATAATCTGAAATGTTTTAACTCATCATCTCGGATACCTCTAATGATACTTTTATCTTCTTCTGGAGCTATCGTCACCAGATAATTGTAGAACATTTCATCTTCTCTTTCTCCAGATACAGCTTCCCTTATGAGTTGTAGCGCCATAGGTAAATTATAAGGGTAAGTATATATATCTTGTGGCATCATATACGGACTCTGTGGCATGATTGGATACATATATCCAGGCATATAGTCATTATAATACTGCATTGCTGTCCCCCCAAATAATAAATATATAAACGGTTTTATCTGTTACAATATACTATATGCTTTATACTCACAAAGTGTTCAACTAAAAATAAATTTTTACAATCCTGATTAGATTCTTCACGAAGACATTGATTGCCTCTGAAGCCTTTGTGGCTACTACAAAAGTCAATGGCAAGCAGGAAAAGCGTATAACATGAAAAGAATCTAAAAAGTAGATACATAATTTCATTAATGTAAACCAACCATTTTTTCCATTTGTTCTACCATAGTAATATATTTTTTTCTTTTTTCGATATTTTCAGGCTTGTTTTCTATTTCTTCACTGATTTTATTAATTTCATGAATAGTTTCTGGTTTTAAATTTTGCGCACCATAGTTGTACAGTGCATTATCTTCTTTATGTATATGCCGTGTGAGTAAATCAGTATAAGCAATGGCATTTGCAATGACATCCAATCTTGCTTCTCTATTCCCCGCCCTACACTGTTCCAGTGCATTATCCAGGTTAAACATAAATAATCTGCCTAAATCATGTTCGGTAAACATTCCCTCTACTGCACTTATTTGTGCAGGAGTTGTAAGCTCCTCTCTCATCTTTTTAAAAAGTACATCCTCTTCCTTGCCATGATGGTATTTATCTGCATAATTCCTGACGAAATCAATTGCATTGTAGAATAACTCATAATTTATTTCTTTGCCATCTAAAATGTCAAGACAAGCTTTTCGAAAAACCTTTAATACTCTCTTTATGTATTTATGCTCATCTTTCATCACTTGTACAGCATCCACAAAATCACCTCTTATAAATTAATTCTAAAAGATATAGTAGTGTACTGTACTGATATTTATTACTATATCCAGTCATTACTTTTTTAGTATATTCTCTAATATATTTTCTTCACATATCAATTTAATTATAACAACCTTATTATAATTCATAATATTTCTACTGTTTCACAAGATTCATTGTTTAAAATTTTTTGACAGTCCATTAAAAAACTTTTTTATATTCCCTGTATATAATTCCATTCATAAGAATCTTCCCTAACAATTTAAGTTCCGTTCTAAAATCAAGTGCCACTATCTGATGACAATTTTTGATAGTGGCAGAATTTTGAAATTTTTCTTATGTTGTAGCTCCTTTTTTCCTTGTTGCAATATCAACCCATACAGCAATTAAAAGGATTAGACCTTTTACAACATACTGATAAGTTACGTCCAGGTTCATTAAACTCATTCCGTTGTCAACGCTTGCCATAACCAATGCACCTATAATTGCTCCAAATACGGTACCTTCTCCCCCCATCGTACTGGTACCGCCAATTACTGAAGCGGCAATTGCATCAAGTTCAAATAAATTTCCGGCTCCAGGAGTGGCAGAATTAAGCCTTCCGGTAAAAACAATACTTGCAATAGCAGATAAAACACCCATGAGAATAAAAATTGTCATTGTCCTTTGTTTTATATTTATACCCGAAAGCCTTGCAGCTTCCTTATTTCCTCCTATTGCATATACATGCCTGCCAAAAGTTGTCTTGCTTGTTATAAAAGAGAATAGTAGTGCCAGCACCATAAGTAAAAGTATCGCATAAGGTACCCCCATATAAGTTATCATGATAGAGAATACTAAGCCTATTGCAATTGATACTGTCAACATTTTTAAGAACTGCAAATTCATCGGAAGCACTTCAAAGCCGTACTTTATCCTGGACTGCCTTCTCTTGAGGTCAAAAACTATGAACAGTATAATAACAATAACTGCTAAGACCACGCTTGTATCATGAAAAGGTGCATCTTTAAAGAGTAGTCTCGGAAGGTACCCCTGACCAATTGCTTTAAAGCTATCATTCATGGGTCCAAGTGCCGCACCTTGTGTTACCCCTATCATTCCTCCTTTGAAGACCAACATCCCCGCAAGGGTAACTATAAATGCCGGTACTCCCCTATATGCAATCCAGTATCCCTGCCAGATACCTATTATTAATCCTACTGCTAAGGTTACCAGTACAGCCGGTATGGTACCAAAGTTCATTTTTACTTGTAAAAATCCTGCAATAGCTCCCAAAAAACCAGCTACAGAACCAACCGATAGGTCAATATGACCTGCAACCATCACCAATACCATGCCTACAGCAAGAATAGCTATGGTAACCGTCTGTAAAAACAAATTGGAAAGATTTCTTGAAGTTATAAAAGTACCTTTTGTTAAAATGGTAAATAGTATCCATATGGATAAAAGAGCTATCACCATTGTATATTGTCTTATATTATGCTTTAGTATTCCTGAAATCATTTGCTTTACTGATATCGTATTTATAGTTTTAGTCTCCAGGGAAGTTTTTTCAATTTTAATTCCCATGTTACATACCTCCAGTCGCATAAAAAATTACTTTTTCCTGTGTAGCTTCTTCCCAGGATAATTCACCATTTAGCTGCCCTTCATGCATAACAAGTATCCTGTCACTCATACCTAATATTTCCGGTAATTCGGATGAAATCATGATGATACATACACCCTGATCTACCAGCTCATTCATAATGTTATAAATTTCATATTTTGCACCTACGTCAATTCCCCTTGTAGGTTCATCCAATATAAGTACTTTTGGTTGTGCCATCAACCATTTTCCTATTGCTACTTTTTGCTGGTTTCCACCACTTAAGTTGGCAACTTTTTGCTCAATGGAAGGAGTTTTGATACGTAGTTCTGAAACATATTTATTGCTCACTTTTATTTCTTCATTGTCATTAATGACACCTGAGTTTGAAACCTTGTTTAGACTTGCTAAAGAAATGTTGTCTTTAATATTCATCATTAGTACAAGGCCGTTTCCTTTTCTGTCTTCCGATAGATAACACAATCCGGCTTTTATAGCATCTCTTGGATTTTTTACTTTCAATATTTCCCCGTCGAGTTTGACTTCACCGGATATTTTACTGCCATATGAGCCAAAAATACTCATAGCAAGCTCAGTCCTGCCTGAACCCATGAGGCCTGCAATTCCAAGTATCTCACCTTTTCTTGCCTTAAAGCTTACATTATCTATGAGTATTTTGTCAGGCATCTCAGGATCATACACTGTCCAGTTATTCACTTCTAATACTATATCACCCGGCATATGCTCTTTTCTTGGGAATCTTTGGGTGAGTTCTCTACCAACCATTAGCGATATAATTTTATCTTCATCCAACTCTTTTATATCTTTAGTAGCAATGGTTTTGCCATCCCGTAAAACGGTTACCGTATCAGCAATTCTAAATATCTCATTAAGTTTATGGGATATATAGACACACGTTACCCCTCTATTCTTCAATTCTTTTAATATCTCCAAAAGAGTGTCTGTTTCAGCCTCTGTCAGAGCTGCCGTAGGTTCATCCAGTATCAGTAAATCTGCCCTTTTTGAAATGGCTTTTGCGATCTCAACCAGCTGCTGCTGTCCGATACCCAGGTTAATAATTTTAGTAGACGGATTAATATTTAGACGTACTTCCTGTAAAATCTTTTTTGTCTCGACAAAAGCCTTATCCCAATTAATAATGCCTTTGCTTTGTATTTCGTTACCTAAAAATATGTTCTCGCACACATTCATTTGTTTAACAAGGGCAAGTTCCTGGTAGATAATCGCTATGCCTGCTTTTTCACTATCTTTTATATGATTAAAGTGTTGTTCTTTTCCATTTAATATGATTGAACCATCATAAGTCCCCGCGGGATACACGCCGCTTAGAACCTTCATTAATGTTGATTTGCCTGCCCCGTTTTCTCCTACAAGGGCATGTATTTCTCCTCTTTTTACCCGAAAACTTACGTTGTCCAGTGCTTTAACCCCGGGAAATTCTTTTGTTATATTGACCATTTCAAGAATACAATCACTCATATTGATTCCACCTTTAACGAAATTCTAGAGGAACAGCACTAATGCCATTCCTCTAAAACCTTGTTGTTTTTAATCCTTATTTAACCCTTATTTCTTATATACGTCTTCTTTCTTTAAATATCCGCTGTCAATCAATACTTTGTCAAGGTTGTCTTTATCAACTGCTATAGGAGTAAGAAGCAGAGATGGAACGTCGATCTTATTGTTGTTAACTTTGCCGTTACTTTCTATACTTTCACCTTTAGCCATCTTAATTGCAGCAGCAATAGCAGCTTTTCCAAGTTCCCTTGTGTCTTTGAATACTGTCATGGACTGAATACCTTCTACTATCCTCTTAGCAGCTGCAAGTTCAGCGTCTTGACCGGTAACAGGTACTTTACCAGCTAATCCCTGGGCTGCCAAAGCCTGAATTACACCACCTGCAGTACCATCATTAGGAGCAAGTACAGCCTGAATGTCATTTTTGTTTGCAGTTAAAGCATTTTCTGCAATCTTCATAGCTTCACTCGGCTGCCAGTCTTTTACCCACTCATCGTGGACAACTTTTATATCTCCTTTATCAACAAGAGGTTGGATGTATTTCATAGCCCCTTCTCTAAATAATTTAGCATTGTTATCAGTAGGTGAACCTGCCAGGACAAGGTAGTTGCCCTTTGGCACTTTTTCAGTAATGTATTTGCCTTGAATCTCTCCAACTTTTACGTTATCAAAAGAAATATAAAGGTCTACATCAGAATTCATGACAAGCCTGTCATAGGAGATCACCTTAACACCAGCTTTGTGCGCCATATCAACAATAGGTGCTGCACCGGTTGCGTCATGAGGGGCAAGAATCAAAACATTAATTCCTTGGGCAAGTAGATTTTCCGCCTGAGCCATCTGCTTTCCGGCATCATTATCAGAAATCTGCACTTTTAAATCAATACCAAGCTTTTTAGCTTCGGCTTCCATTGTCTCTTTGTCTCTTACCCATCTTTCTTCCCTCTGCGTTGGAAGAGATAATCCAACGACAATCTTTTGGTCAGTCTTAGCTTCCGGTTGTTTTGCTTCTTCTTTCTTTTCTGGAGCAGGTGCTGGAGCTGGAGCAGCTTCTTGCTTTTTCGCCGAATTACATCCTGCAAATACCGATACTGCCATCATTAACGCCAGTATTAAAGCAATAATTTTTACTGTTTTTCTCATAAAAAAATTCCTCCTTATAAAAATTTTTACAGTTGTTTACTGTTATATTAATATTACTATAAGGAGGTTTACTCTGTCTCTAGAGGTATTTATGATTGTCTATCTTAAATTATTAGATTTACTTCGATTATAGAAAGTCATAGCATAATATTAATGTACAAAATAGTAAGACTTTATTTTATTACAGGCCATTGGGATTTTGGAACATTCCTAAAAACGTCATCCAGCCGGTGAAAACCATCATATATAACCGTATTTATTAAATTTTCCCGGATAACGGGTACAGACTGTATCTTATAATAAGGAACGCTGTACTTTCCATCATTAATACTACTGTTAGCTTTTATTTCTTCACCCTTTGCCATCTTTATAGCCATTTCTGCGGATATTTGAGCGATCCTGTTAATTGGTTTATATATAGTCATTAGCTGAGTGCCTTCAGCCACTCTTTGACACCCGGCCAAGTCAGCGTCATGGCCAACCACAGGAATCCTGCCTGCCAGCCTCCGCTCGGCAAGTGCCTCAATTACTGCTTCCGCGAGGCTGTCATTTGCGGCTATTATTCCATCTATTTTATAACCATTCTGCAATGTCCTCTCTACGCATTTAAAAGCATCTTCCCTTTTCCAGTCCTCAGCCCAAATTTCTTCTATTATATCTATATTTCCCATATCAATATAAGGTTTTAACACATTTTTATATCCCTCATTAAACATATGCGTATTGTAATCATTTTTTGCACCATTAATAATCACATAATTACCGGCAGGTACACTTTTTACAAGATGTTCAGCCATCAATTCTCCAACTTTAACATTATCGAAGGATATGTACATATCTACATTTGCGTTTCTTACAAGACGGTCGTATGAAATTACCTTTATACCTTCCTTTTTTGCCATTTGCACGATAGATGCAGCCTTATCCGCATCATGCGGTACAATGACAAGAATATCAATACCCTGCTCCAGTAAATATTTCACCTGGCTCATCTGCTCATTACTATCATTGTTCGCATTCTGGACGATTACCTCCGCTCCAAGTTCTTTCGCCTTGGCTACAAAAATATCCCTGTCCCTTTGCCAGCGTTCTTCCTTTAAAGTCCCCATTGAAAATCCTATCTTGATTTTCCGCTCTGTAGCATCTTCCTTGTTATAATTTATTTCTTTATCTTGAGAAATACGGCATCCACTAATTAAAATAAGGTTTAAAAGCATGAGGAGAAACATAATGATTCGTTTATTTTTTTTGTAATCCATCAACCTGCCCACCTTTATCATTTATTTTGCACAGCTTCTTTATAGGGATTAGAATCGATGATTCTTTTATAATCGGTTGGCGTTATTCCAACTACCTTTTTAAATATTCTGCTAAAATAATTTGGGTCACCATAACCTACCTGATAGCATATTTCTTTAACACTTATGCATTCATTTTCAAGTAATTCTTTTGCTTTTTGAATCCTGACCGATGTTAGATATTCTATAAAGTTTTCACCGGTTTCCTCTTTAAAAAGCCTGCTAAAATAATGGGGGCTAACATTTACTTCCCTTGATACGTCCTCCAGGGTAATCTCACTTTTAAAATTCTTATCAATGTAATCCCTGGCCTTCAGTATCAAGCTATTTATTTTCTTTTCCCTTATGCTGCTGATACTGCGTACTATATATTCAATTCTTTCCCTGCACCATATTTTCAGCTTGGAAAGCTCTTCAAATTCCAGCATTTCATCAAGATAATGGCGGCGGTTTATAAATTCATTCTCTTCGGCACCATAGTCCCATGCCAGCCGGTAAAGTAAAACCATCAGTTCAATAAGTTTATTTTTTATATTTTGTATCGAATTACCATATTCTGTAACCAACCAGTCAAAGATAAATTCAAAAGCCTGAATACATTCACTAGCATCACCAATATAAGCTTTTTCCAGCAGTACTTTTTCTTTTAACAACGGATATGCGGGATTTATTTTCCCTTCAACCGGTACATCCATGATATGTACAGTTTCTTTGCTTTTAGCATGCCTGATTGCTTTTAAAGACTCTTTATAAGAGCACGATAAATTTTCCAAACCTTTATAGCTTCTACCTATTCCAATGCATATATCTGCATCTAATTTTTCAGATATTTTATCCAAAATATAATCACCTATGCTTAAAGCCTCCAGTCTTTGAAAATATTCATCACCCGTAAAATCAGAAGGTATAAATATAACAATGCGGTTTAACATGATAGGACCAACCAGGCACCTGCACCGGCATTTAATAATATCCCTAAAATATGGATAAAAAGATTGACTCTTTACGCTTAATCCTATCTTGTTGCCGATATTGCCCGAATCATCTTCTTCTCCAAATTCTACAGTCATGATATATCCACCCATTTCATTGATTTCAAAAATCCCTTTGTAAACTTCCAATTCTTTGCTGTGGTCATCTTTTCCTTTGATTTCATCAATATAATTCTTAATACTTGAGGCCATACGGTTGAACGCATCGGCCATAACACTGATTTCATCTTCGGCATTTACAACTACCTGTTCGACATCGAAATTTCCCTTTGAAATTTCATCAGCAGCTTGTGATAAGCTTATAATGGGCTTTGTTATTTTGAATGTAAACCATAGGATAAGAATAATATTAAATACAACAACATCCGCAATGATGATTATATTTAAAAGCTGTATAAGATTGAGTCTATCCAGTATTACCAGATACCTGGCGGTATTTTCCTCAAATTGTTTTGTATTCAAACGGTTTATATATAAATTAATATAACCGGCTATCTTATTAGCTTCAGTATAACGGGTTATATACTCGTTAATATCCCGCCCTCTCTTCGCATTGACAGCCGCATCTGCTTCAATTAAGTATGTATCAATCATATTAGCGATATCTTTTAATAATAATTGGCTCTCTATGTTAGAAATTTCTTTGCGGATTTTTTCTGTCTTCTGCCTTAAATTGTTACTGTATCGTATGTATTCTCTTAAACTATCGGAGTGCTTTGTTGAGAGAAAATTTTCAAGATATCCTTCCGCTTTGCTGACATCGCTATATAATTCATTGAGATAAACATTACTCATAAACATGGTATTCATCTTCAACATAAACATACGGGCATTATAATACGTATATAGACTGGTGATACTCATCAGGAAAGTTGTTAGAAAAAAATATAATATCATCTTTTTTCTTATTTTATTAGTGCTAAATAGTCTATGTAAAAACCTTCTCATTTTAAAAGATCCTGTCCTTTCTCTGTTTCCATCATCTTGTTGTATTCCGCAAGATTTTTACCAGTCACCACACTAACCCCTGTGTCAACATAAGACGATGTGCGTTTTTTCTTTTTTAATTCTACAAGAGCCTTAATGCTTTCATACCCCATATTAACGGGATTGCTTATTACCGTGCCATAGATAACACCTTTTTCAACATAGCGCAGCACTTCCTTCAAATCGCTGTATCCAATGAGTGTAACATCTCCAACCCTGTTAAAATCTACTATAACCTGCGCAGCACCGATAGTATCCTTGGAACTTGTGCAAAAGATAGCATTAACATCGGGAAATTTATTCAGAATTTCCTGGGTAACCTCTTCGGCACTAAAAATCCCCATCCTGGATGACTGCACCGTCTTGATCTCAATCTCGGGATAATTTTTAATGGCATCCCGAAACCCGGCAACCCTTAGATTCTGTGCTATATTTTCTCCATCATCACTATAGCTGTTAAGTATCACCGCAACCTTGGCTTTTCCTCCGGCAGCTTCCGCTATTAGCTTGCCGCCTTCATCGCCCAATTTAAAGCTATTGGTGCCAATAAAGGATGACCGCTTACTGGTTTTTGCGTCAGTTTCAATGGTGACAACGGGAATGTTCATATTTACTGCTTTGTCTATAAGGGGAGTAAATTGTTTATCATCAAGGACATGGGTTGCTATCCCGTCTACCCTGGACGCAATAGCAATATCCAAGTACTGAAGTTCTTCAACAATATTTGTAAAACGTGGCCCATTAAACTCAACAGCCACATTAAATGCCCTAGCAGCTTCCAGGGTTCCTTTCTTAACAGACTGCCAAAAGGGATCATCCGTATTTTGGGCAATAATAGCAAAGTGGTACTCCGGCCTTTTTGTATTATCTTTTGGCATACTGTCAGCAGAAAGAGTTAAATCACTTTTTTGAAAATAAAAAATTGAAAAGGCGAAAGCAGATGTAAAAATTATGAATAGAACTATAATTAGGACTGTATAGATATTCTTCATAAAAACACCTCTAGAAATTTATAACCATCCCCTATGCATATATTCAACATTTAGCATAAATTTCCTCTATAAAAAATTGCTATTTTCTAAATATAAAATAACATTATATAGTTAAATTAAAATACCTCATAGGTAGAACAGCATTTTTTTAATATCAATTATGTGCTATACATTTTCTATTAATTTTCTCATGTCTCCAGGAATATCGCTTTTAAAATTCATAACCTGCCTGCTTACCGGATGTATAAATTCCAGGCTGTATGAATGAAGAGCTTGACGTGAGATTAGTTCTTGCTCTTCTTTTCCATAGAGCCAGTCTCCCACAAGAGGATGCCCTATATAGCTCATATGTACTCTTATCTGGTGCGTCCGGCCTGTTTGAAGCACCAGTTCAATTACTGTAAAATTATCCACTCTTTTTAGTACTTTATAATGCGTAACAGCCTGTTGACCGTCTTCACTAACCATACGTTCTATAGTGCTTCCCTCTTTTCTTGCAATAGGTAAATCAATAGTACCTTTTTCTTGTGCAACGTTTCCGTGTACAATTGCAATATATTTTCTTTTCAACTGTTTGTTAGTAATCTGGTTAGCAAATTGCTGGTGAGCATATTGATTCTTGGCGATAATAATCAACCCTGACGTATCTTTGTCTAACCGGTTCACCGGCCGGTATATATGGTTAAATCCTTTTTGCTGCCAGTAGTACATTACACCATTTGCCAGTGTATTGCTGTAATTCCCCTGACTGGGATGTACAGGCAAATTCGGCGGTTTATCAATTACCATTATATCATGATCCTCGTATACTATCTCTAAAGGCATTGCAGTAGCTACAATATTTAAAGAAGTTTCCAAAGGTAAGGATATCTTTAAAATATCTCCCTGATGAACAATGGCAGTTACAAACTGGCTTTTACCATTTAACAAAATACCGTTGCTTAATTTCAACCTGTTAATGAGTCTTGCAGACATATCATAATAATCATATAATATTTCCTTAATAGTTTTTCCAGCCATATCTTCAGTGATGGTTAATTCAAAAAATCTATTCAACTGTATCTCTCACTTTCCTATTGCGCTTATAAAATTCTAACTACCACTGCTGGTAATTTGTTTTTTCATTAATGAGCGTATTATACATAGTTTATTAAAATTGAATTTTATATTATATGATTAGTCTTGTATTGTCAATTTATATCAAAATCTTTTAATAAATTTTGTTGATATATAAACAAAGCAAAAATTAAATTTCTTTGAAAGATAAGTATGAACATGTTATAATGAACTACGTATAAGCAAATAGTACAAAACTTTTGCAGAGATAATAATAGGAATATTTTTTGCAGCTTATATAACATTTAAAATTGGAGGTCTTATGATATGATTGATACTTTTTTATTTGATTTGGATGGTACTCTTTTGCCGCTGGATATAGACCATTTTATGAAAATTTATTTTCATGAAATGGGAATTGCTTTTTCCGATATTATAGCACCTGAAAAACTATTCAAATATATCTGGACTGCTACAGAAGCTATGGTGCAAAATGTTGAACACAAAACGAATGAAGAAGTTTTTATGGATAAGTTTTCTAAGCTTATAGACGGTGATATTGATGTATATAAAAAACGCTTTGACGCCTTCTATGATAGTGGATTTTTAAAAACCAGGAAATCAGTAAACAGCGTGCCTATCATGAAAGAAAGTATAGATATACTTATAGATAAAGGGTACCAGTTAGTATTAGCGACAAACCCTTTATTTCCTAGAAAAGCTATAGAACATAGAATAAAATGGGCTGGTTTTAAACCCGAACAATTTTCATTTATTACGTCCTACGAAGATAGCCACTATTGTAAGCCTCAAATTAAATATTACGAAGAAATCCTGAAAGAGATTAATAAGCTGCCTCATCAATGCATGATGGTTGGTAATGATGTACAAGAAGACCTTATTGCTTCATCCCTGGGAATTCAAACCTTTCTCATTACAGACTATATGATTAATAGAGATGAGGGTACTATTGAGTGCACATATAAAGGAACCTACGAGGATTTTTATAAGTTTGTACAAAACCTGGAACCTGCAGCCTAGCGCACATACATAGTGCCAGACACAGAAGTTAAGTAGCTATCAAAATGTTGCCCCTCTAATACTTGCACAACAACTTCTTAACTTCTGTACCTGCACTATGATTCATTTTTTATATATTCTTCTAATAGCAACCTATAGACTATTCTCGGTTTTTAATTCTTTACCCAGCTTTTTAATTGCCTTCTTTTCTATTCTTGAAACATAGGAACGAGAAATTCCGAGCATCTGTGCTATTTCGCGCTGTGTCTTAACGTTTCCATTTAATAATCCATACCTCAATTGTAGAACTAATTTCTCCCTATTCTTTAAGATATTCTTCATTTTATTATACAATTTTTTTACCTGCATTTTTAGTTCTACCTCTTCCAGTACTGACTCACCATCATTGCTGATGATATCTATAAGTGCGATCTCATTTCCCTCCTTGTCAACCCCGATAGGATCATGCAGGGAAACCTCATTTTGCATTTTCTTTCCCGCTCTTATTGTCATTAAAATTTCATTTTCTATGCATCGAGCTGCATAGGTGGCCAATCTGGTACCTTTATCAGCATCAAAGGTAGTAATTGCTTTTATTAAACCGATAGTACCGATAGATATAAGGTCATCGCTATCTTTTCCCGTAGTGCTGTATTTTTTTATGATATGTGCCACAAGCCTGAGGTTTCTTTCTATTAGTACGTTCTTTGCCTCTTCATCACCGGCCCTATACCTTTCAAGATACATCTGCTCTTCTTCAGTTGACAAAGGCTGAGGAAATGAATTTGTATTTGATACATAGGAAACTAGCAGGAAAATATACTTTAGAGTAACTGAAAAAACCGTTAAGAAAACTGAAAACATTGCTAAGACACCTCCGGAAATAATGATTCCATATAAATATATGAAAATTCATTTCAATGTGTGCATGTCTAGCAATGTTTTTATTATATGTCCCTATGTCTCATTTTTTCTGTATACGCTCAACTAAAATTTCATATCTTAAGGGTGCCAAGGGGACGGGGTTATTGACAACCTATAGGACTTTTGAGAAGGGGCATGGCAGAATTGAGGAAAGAATATATTACTACTCTACCGATATAAAATGGATGGATGCAAAAGAAGAATGGGAAAAGATGAATGGTATTGGAATGGTTGTCAGGAGAACTGAAGAGAAGGGAAATAAAACAGAGGAAAAAGCTTTTCATTTTGGGAGCGTAAACTCTGTAATAGAATATGCAAAAGCAGTAAGGCAGCACTGGGGAATTGAGAGTATGCATTGGTCTCTTGATGCAACCTTTAGTAAAGACGCTTGCAAAACCAGAAAAGGAAAAGCGCCTGAAAACCTTGCGATGCTCAAAAGACTTTCATTAAATATGGTAAGGAAAGATGAAGCAAGATATCCGAAAAAAAGTTTAAAAATAAGAAAAGTACATTCGTTATTAGATGAAGAGTATCTAGATTATATATTAAGAATAAACTTTGGCTGAACCATGAACCATCAATAATTTGACTTGTGATAGGGGTAGGCCTGAGGTCTACCCAAAGTATGATAAATGGGTAGATGTGAGGCTTTCCCCTATCACATGCAAGTAAGATTAATGCGCTTTAAAAGCATACTCAGTATACACTGGATATCTCCGGAAAGGAACATCTGGTTAATAGAGTATACCCTTTTTTAGATAGCATTGTTCGAATCCCCGGACGCTTCTTTTTCCTGTTCAGTGTAAACTGGGGAACACATTAAAAATACGGCTCATCTTATAAAAATGAATGTTGAAATGGCATTTTTTAAAAAACCTTGTAAAAAGAGTTTTGGCAGGATGTGGGTTCATGAATTTACCGTGCCCCGTCCCCTTGACATCCTTGACATCTTCAAATATTATCATTCACAATTTTATAGATGTCTTCAGAAATAGCAATACATTCTTCAGCTTCTTCATCTGATACAATAAGAGGTATATCCGCTGGATAACGTGTCTCAATATAGTATTGATTAACAAAGGCGCAATCTTTTAATTTTGTTTTGAAACCACTGTTATATCCTGATGCTTCCTTACACAAATAAATAAGACTATGTCCTTCGACAATCTGTCCAGTTTTTTTGAGCAAGTAGCCTTTGAGGGCTTTCTCTACAGCTTGCTGACAATGAAATGCAACTACATCATTGCCACAATCATTTTGCTTTAGTACTTTCGCTGATTTTATATCTCTTTGCGCTTTTTCAAGCCAATCAACATATCTCGAGCTGTCAACCATATATGGTAATTCCTTTCTTATTAATTAGATATGCAAAACTAGTAGTATCATTTACACAGTCGTACCATTCATCGGTTGTATAAAGAAGTAAATCAAACGGCTTATTACTTTCAACATTTAGATACATATCCGTTAACAATTCTTTCTTGTTGTCAGTATCTTTAATTATACATAAGTCAATATCACTTTTGCTTGTAGCAGTTCCTTTAGCTTGTGAACCAAAAAGTATAATCTTTGAAGGAGCATAGTGAGAAATAATTTGATCCTTAATTCTATCAATATCATTTTTTACACTATTAACATCAACAGTTTGTCCCATAACCATATACCTCCAAAATTATTGTAGATTTATTATATCATAATAAACCAAGTATATCCATATTTTATGTAATTTTCTTATTGTAATAACAAATATTGAGTTTTAACATAATCTGTAATAGAATAACTTATATATTTAATTACATGTAAAAAAAGTACCGATTCAAGAATTAGTTAGTTACTACGTATGTAATAATAAAAGTATTTCCGGTGGTGTTCGCTGTGATAATAGCAATGTACGTACGGATGTTTTAGAAGCACTTGTTGAAGAAAAGCTAATGGATATAACATCATACATCTGCTCTTCTTCAGTTGACAAAGGCTGAGGAAATGAATTTGTATTTGATACATAGGAAACTAGCAGGAAAATATACTTTAGAGTAACTGAAAAAACCGTTAAGAAAACTGAAAACATTGCTAAGACACCTCCGGAAATAATGATTCCATATAAATATATGAAAATTCATTTCAATGTGTGCATGTCTAGCAATGTTTTTTATTATATGTCCCTATGTCTCATTTTTTCTGTATACGCTCAACTAAAATTTCATATCTTTAAAAGTTGATATTTTTTAACTTGTAAAATCTTCAAGAAGCTGTGCCAATTCTTCATCAGAATCAACTGCTATACCTTTTTTCAATTTTTCCCTGTCATCCTGTCTAAGCTGTTCAATATTTATATTTCCGATATCACGTATAAAATCTTTCCCATTTACAGGAATTTGATAGAACAATCCTACTTTCCCATCATATTCTTTTACGATATAGTGGTTTGGACATTGCTCATCAACATCGGTAGAAAGTACTACCCGTTCACTACCGAAACTTTCTAACTTCCAGTTAGGATAAAGCTTTTTTAATTCTTCCTCAGTAAGATTTATCAAATCTTGAGGTGCATTGACTTCTTCTGTTAGTTGATGGTTACATTTTAAATAATTGCGTTTAAAAGTTACCCTTGTGTTAATAGTAATTCTTTGTTTTTGAATATCTATATTTACCGGTTCAATTATACCTTCATTATTAGCTTCACCCTCACCACCTTCATGGTTTGGGTTATCAATATTTACTTTTTCTTCAAGATTACTTTTTTCTATTTTTTCAGTCTCTCCTGCATTTGATTTGTCATTTTGGGCAACTTGCTTATTGTCCTTATTATTTGACCTATCTGGCGTATTGATATAATATCCAAAACCAAAACTTATCAGTAAAATGATAAAGCAACAGAATGTCACTAACCTGTAGGACCTTCTTCTTGCCATAATAATACCTCCATGTATGTATTTTGTAAGTATTATTTACAAGGATAAGAAAAAATATACTCATTTTATATAAAATTCAGCTATTAGGTTATAATTATATATGCTTATAATGAGCGAAGTTTAAAATTCAATATTTCCTTAATACAAACTTCGCGAATTTCATCGATAACTGCATTAATCTATTTATGATTTTGATATTATATAGTTCACAGTTAACAGTTCTCAGTTCACAGTAGTAAACGATTTAATAGCTTTTACTGTGAACCGTGAACTGTGAACTTATTTACTTTATCTGCCATGTAAAATCATTATCAGTAAATATATAGTTATCGATACTTTAACATTCGCTTTATTTAGAACTAAAGCTTTTTTTAATATTTTTTTAATTCATTTAGTACATTTTTATGTTATAATATGATGGATATAGGTTTTTATATAGTAACAGGTAGGAGGATATATATGCCAGAAAATAATATGTCTCCAAAAAAGGGGCAGAAATCAAATAAAGATAAAAAAGGAACCTTTAGATTTTTTTCTGTATTCTTTAAAATACTTTTAATAATCGGACTATTTGCAGGAGTTGCAACTGCAGGAATTTTAGGTGGTACTTTATATGGCTACATAGATACTACTAAGGAATTAAACATTGATGATCTCAAGCTTAACTTTACCTCTTTCGTGTATTATATTGATCCTAAAACCGGTGAAGCTAAAGAGTTGGAACGGTTATATGGAGAGGAAAACAGGGTCTGGGTAGATATCAATTCCATTCCCGAGCATCTGAAAAACGCTTTTATTGCGATAGAAGACGAAAGATTTAGGAAACACTTTGGGGTCGATATCAAAAGGACATTGGGTGCAACCATCAATTATGTCTTCAAACGTGATGCATCTTACGGCGGCAGCACGATCACCCAGCAGCTTGTTAAGAACCTTACCGGCGATAAAGAGGTATCAGAAAAGAGAAAAATACAGGAAATGTGGAGAGCTATTAATCTTGAAAAAAAATACTCTAAAGATCAAATTTTAGAACTTTACCTGAATACCATCTACTTAAGCCAGGGAACTAATGGTGTTCAGGCAGCTGCCAACACCTATTTTGATAAAGATGTAAGCGAGTTAACGCTTGCAGAGGCAGCATCCATTGCCGGTATTACACAATATCCTACTTATTATGACCCATTTATCAATCCTGAGAACAATAAGAAAAAGCAGGAAATTGTTTTAAAGAAAATGTTTGAACTTGGCTATATCAATAAAGACGAATATGAAAAGGCTTTAAATGAAAAGTTAAACTTTAAAAAAGGTTCAAACCAACAACGTACCAGTAAACAGTCATATTTTGTAGACCAGGTTATTAATGATGTGTTGAACGATTTGCAGAAAGAAAAAGGATATTCTAAAGCCATAGCTTCAAAAATGTTATATACAGGCGGATTAAAAATCTATGCAACCATAGACCCTACAATACAGAATGCTATGGACAAAGTTTTTAAAGATCCTAAAAACTTTCCGCAAATTAAAGGAGATATACAACCGGAAGCTGCCATGTTAATCATGGACCCGTACACCGGACAAGTAAAAGGTATGGTTGGCGGAAGAGGTGAAAAAACTGCAAAGCGCACCTTAAACCGGGCTACCCAGACTGTCCGCCAGCCCGGTTCCGCCATAAAGCCCATTGGAGTATACGCTCCCGCATTGGAATACGGTTTAATTACTCCTGCAACAGTGATTGATGACGTGCCTATTACTATAAACGGATGGTCTCCTAAAAATTATGACAATAAGTTTCATGGTCTTACACCTATCAGGACCGCTATTGAATGGTCCAGAAATATACCGGCAGTCAAAGTTTTAGACAAACTGGGAATTGATAATTCGTTTAATTTTTTAAAAACCAATGTCGCCATAACTTCACTGGTTGAGCGGGAAAAACGGCAGGATGGTAAAATATATACGGATAAAAACCTTAACTCCCTCGCCCTTGGAGGACTGACCGATGGTATTTCCGTTTTAGAAATGACAGCCGCTTACGTCCCTTTTGTAAACAATGGGAAGTATACCTCTCCCTATACCTATACCAAAGTATTGGATTATGAAGGAAAAGTTTTGCTAGAGAAAAAGAAAAAAACACATATAGCCATGAGCGAGCAAACGGCTTTTTTGATGACCCAGATGCTAAAGAGTGTAGTCCAGCAAGGTACCGGCACGCCGGCAAGGTTATCAAACAATATGCCGGCTGCCGGGAAAACGGGTACCACATCAGACGATAAAGACAGATGGTTTGTTGGATTCACTCCCTATTATGTAGCTGCCACCTGGTTTGGCTACGATGAACCAAAAGAGATAAAGGTTTCAGGAACCAATCCGGCCATCGTACTATGGCGTGCAGTCATGGATGAAATTCATAAAGGGCTTGAAGTCAAGGATTTTCCCCAGCCTCTTGGAATTGTTCAGGCACAGGTATGTATTGATGATGGCAAGAAACCAACAGAATTGTGTTATAAAGACCCAAGAGGTCCAAGGGTACGCACCGAATATTTCAAGAAAGGGACTGAACCTAAAGAGGAATGTACCGTTCACGTATTAGAAAAAGTTGATAAGAATAATAACCTATTAGCAAACGAATACTGTCCTCCTGAAGTTGTAGAAGAACGAGTATTCATCGTAAGGCCCGAGCCTTATGTTCCTATTCTGGATAGTAAAGGAAATCCAATACTACCTTTGGATGCAAAATACGAATTACCGTCAGGAGAATATTGTAATGAACATGGTCCACAGACCGGGCAGCAGCAACCGCTACAACAGCAACAACCTTTTGAGAATAATAATTCTTCTTTGCAGCAATCGGAACTTAATGACACAGGCCAGAATGATAACTTTTTAGATGACTTAATTCAAAATAAAAAGAATAATAAACCAAGTAAGAAAAATGCAAAACTGAAACCTTCTAATCTTCTAGAAGATAATTAAATTTGTCACATAAAGAAATAAAAAGCTGTGAGGATTGATCCCACAGCTTTTTATTTTAATATCTTTTTCAAGTACTGTCCGGTATAGGACTGCTCACATCGTGCAACTTCTTCAGGAGTCCCTTGGCACACAATTGTACCACCCCGGTCTCCACCTTCCGGCCCAAGATCTATGATATAGTCTGCAGTTTTAATTACATCGAGGTTATGCTCAATCACTACGACAGTATTGCCTGAATCAACCAACCTCTGAAGGACACCGATCAGCTTGTGAACATCAGCTATATGAAGGCCTGTCGTTGGTTCATCCAGAATATATATGGTTTTCCCTGTGCTTCGTTTGCTTAGTTCGGTAGCCAGCTTTACCCGCTGTGCTTCTCCCCCCGAAAGAGTGGTAGAAGATTGTCCGATTTTTATATACCCCAGACCAACATCATACAGTGTTTGAAGCTTTTTCTGTATACGGGGAATATGTTGGAAAAATTCCAATCCTTCTTCTACTGTCATATCCAATACCTCAGCAATATTTTTACCTTTGTACTTTACCTCGAGAGTTTCCCTATTGTATCTTTTTCCCTTACATACTTCACAGGGTACATAAACATCAGGTAAAAAATGCATTTCTATTTTTATGATCCCATCTCCGCTGCAAGCCTCACAACGTCCGCCTTTTACATTAAAACTAAACCTTCCTGGCTTATACCCTCTCATCTTTGCCTCATTGGTAGCAGCAAAAATATCCCTGATATCTGTAAAAACTCCTGTATAGGTAGCAGGGTTAGATCTTGGAGTTCTTCCTATAGGTGACTGGTCTATATCAATAACTTTATCAAGATGTTCCAGACCTTTTATTTCTTTATGGATACCAGGCTTCATTTTAGCTTTGTTCAACTCGCATGCAAGCCTTTTATATAAAATCTCATTGACAAGAGAACTTTTTCCAGAGCCTGATACCCCGGTAACACATGTAAATACACCAAGAGGTACCTTTACGTTAACGTTTTTTAGATTATTTTCTCCAGCTCCGACAATGTTCAACCATTTTCCATTAGGCTTCCTTCTATTATTGGGAACCTCTATTTTTTTCTTCCCGCTGAGATATAGTCCTGTTTCAGATTTTTCAGATTTTTTAATCTCCTCTACCGTGCCCGCTGCTACAACATAACCACCATGTATCCCGGCTCCAGGGCCTATATCAATAATATGGTCAGCAGCATACATAGTATCTTCATCATGTTCAACGACAATAAGTGTGTTACCTAAATCTCTTAAATTTTTTAAGGTTTTTAGCAATTTATCATTATCTCTTTGATGTAAACCTATGCTGGGTTCGTCCAGAATATATAAAACTCCCATTAAACTTGAGCCTATCTGGGTAGCCAGGCGTATTCTCTGCGCCTCTCCCCCGGACAAAGTCCCCGCAGATCTGGAAAGAGTTAGATAGTCCAGACCTACATCTACCAGGAAACCTAAACGTGCATTAATTTCTTTTAAAATTTGATGGGCAATCATCCGTTCTTTTTCAGTTAATTTTAAATTATTAAAAAATTCCCTGGCTTCGATAATCGACATCTGCGTCACTTCAAAAATATTTTTATTATTAATTGTAACACCCAGGCTCTCTTTTTTAAGTCTCGCACCATTACACTCGGGACAGGGATTTGTGCTCATCAAGCTTTCCAGTTCGCTTCTCATCCAATCGGACTGAGTCTCCCTGTACCGCCTTTCAAGGTTATTAATTACACCTTCAAAGGGTGCATAAAATGAACCGTTTCCATACTCCCTCTCATAGGAGACCTTGACTTTTTCACCTTTAGTGCCATAAAGTATAATATCTATTATCTTTTCAGGAAGATCTTTTACGGGTGTATCCAAACTAAAACCATAGTGCTGTGATAACGCTTCAAAAAACATCCGTGACATACTTTCTTCATTGGCAGTATTCCATCCGCCTGCATTTATTGCGCCTTCAGAAATACTTTTAGTCCTATCGGGAATCACCATATCGGGATCAATTTTCATTAGCGTGCCTAAACCGCTGCATTGAGAACAAGCTCCAAATGGACTATTAAATGAAAACATTCGCGGTGAAAGTTCTTCCATACTAATTCCACAGTCACTGCATGCATAATTCTGACTAAAGATAATCTCTTTTCCGTCAATTACGTCAACTATTACAATTCCTCCTGATAGCTGTAATGCTGTCTCTAAGGAATCTGCCAGTCTTTTTCTAATGTCCTCACGCACGATTAACCTGTCAATCACAATTTCAATGTTATGTTTCTTATTTTTATCCAGTTTTATTTGTTCAGAAAGTTCCCGGACTTCTCCATCTACCCTTACCCTTACATAACCATTCCTTTTTGCATCCTCAAAAACCTTCTGATGTTCCCCTTTCCTGGCCCGGACAATAGGAGCAAGTATTTGTATTTTTGTTCTTTCTTCTAATGCCAGTATATTATCTACAATCTGATCTATTGTCTGCTGATTAATTTCCTTTCCACATTTAGGACAATGAGGTATCCCTATACGTGCAAAAAGCAATCTTAGATAGTCATAAATTTCAGTAACAGTCCCCACAGTGGAACGGGGGTTCTTGCTAGTCGTTTTTTGGTCTATGGATATGGCTGGAGATAACCCTTCAATATAATCGACATCAGGCTTCTCCATCTGCCCCAGGAATTGTCTTGCATAGGCAGAAAGAGATTCTACATATCGTCTTTGTCCTTCGGCATAAATAGTGTCAAATGCCAGAGAAGATTTTCCCGAACCACTTAAACCTGTCAAAACAACAAATTTATCTCTCGGAATTTCAACATCAATATTTTTTAAATTATGTTCTCTTGCACCTTTTATAAAAATACTGTTTCTTGACATAATTTACCTTCACCTTTTTCTCAATTCCTCATTTTCAATTCATTAATTTTATCTCTCAGCATTGCAGCCTTCTCAAACTGAAGGTCTGCTGCTGCCTGTTTCATTTCTTCAGTAAGCTGTGCAATAATTTTTTCGATATCGGCAGTACCATCTATATTTTCTATACTTCTACCTACGATATATCTTTCACCCTCTTCAGCAACTTTCGTTGCTTCTATAACATCCCTGATTCCTTTTACAATGGTTTTAGGAATAATACCATGCTGTTTGTTATAATCCATCTGGAGTTTTCTTCTACGGTTTGTCTCATTAATTGCTCTTGTCATGGAATCAGTGAGGGAATCAGCATACATAATAACTTTACCGTTAACATTTCTTGCTGCTCTACCGATCGTCTGAATAAGCGATGTTTCTGAACGTAAGAACCCTTCCTTATCTGCATCAAGTATAGCAACCAAGGATACTTCCGGAAGGTCCAACCCCTCTCTCAAAAGGTTTATTCCTACCAGCACATCAAAAACCCCAAGACGTAAATCCCGGATAATTTCCATTCTTTCAATTGTATGAACATCAGAATGAAGGTACTTCACCTTTATATCCATATCTTTTAAATAATCAGTCAAATCTTCTGCCATTTTCTTTGTTAGAGTAGTTACCAGCACTCTTTCTTTTCTTTCTATCCGTTTGTTAATTTCACTTAACAAATCATCAATCTGGCCTTTTACAGGCTTTACAATTACTTCCGGATCCACCAATCCTGTTGGACGGATAATTTGTTCCACAATTTTAGAAGAATGCTGCCGTTCGTAATCTCCGGGAGTTGCACTTACGAATATAACCTGGTTAATTCTTTCTTCAAACTCTTCAAAGTTCAGCGGCCTGTTATCATAGGCAGAAGGCAGCCTGAAACCATGTTCAACCAGCGAATCTTTTCTTGACCTGTCTCCTGCATACATACCTCTTACCTGAGGTAATGTAACATGGGATTCATCCACTATCAACAGAAAATCCTTTGGAAAATAGTCAATTAATGTAAAAGGAGCACTTCCAGCTTCTCTTCCGCTGATATGCCTGGAGTAATTCTCAATCCCCTGGCAAAACCCGACTTCCCTCATCATTTCTATGTCATAGTTCGTCCTTTGTATCAGCCTCTGCATTTCTACCAGCTTGCCCTGTGCTTTAAGCTCAGCAGCCCTTTCTTCCAATTCCTTTTCAATAGCTTTTATTGCCCTCTCCATTTTGTCTTGTGTAGTAACATAGTGGGATGCAGGAAAAATGGCACAATGATTTCTAATACCGGTGATTTCACCTGTAAGTACATCTATTTCAGTAATCCGTTCAATTTCATCACCAAAAAATTCAATCCTCAACGCTTTCTCACTAGAGCTGGCAGGAAAGATTTCAAGCACATCTCCCCTGACTCTGAACTTACCTCGAACAAAGTTTATATCATTTCTCTCGTATTGTATTTCTACCAGCTTCTTGATAACCTGGTCCCTGTCTTTTATCATTCCCGGACGTAAAGAAATCACAAGATTTTTATAATCTATAGGGTCCCCTAATCCATAGATGCACGAAACACTGGCAACAATAATGACATCTCTTCTTTCAAACAATGCCGCAGTGGCAGAGTGTCTGAGTTTGTCTATCTCATCGTTTATTGATGCATCTTTTTCAATATAAGTATCAGTTTGAGGAATATATGCTTCAGGCTGATAATAATCATAATAGCTTACAAAATATTCGACAGCATTATTAGGAAAAAATTCTTTAAATTCACTACATAATTGAGCCGCAAGCGTCTTGTTATGTGCTAAGACCAATGTAGGTCTTTGTACCTGTTGAATAACATTTGCAATGGTAAAAGTTTTTCCTGAGCCCGTTACTCCCAGCAGGGTTTGTCCTCTATAACCTTTTATTATCCCACTGCTAAGCTGCTCAATTGCTTTAGGTTGGTCACCTTGCGGTTTATATTCAGATATTACTTCAAATCCATTCTTCATATTGCCACCTCACATATTCCCTTGTAATTATACCATATGTACCAAAAAAAGCAAACATATGTTTTGTCATTCAATGGTCGTATATTTTGTATTTGAAGAATATTATTAACAGGCTCTAAGCTTTTCCGCAACGTTCTTTCCATAATATTCTTCAATAAAAAAACATCATGCTATTAGCATAATGTTTTTAGTTATTATCATTATTTATTTGTGCATATAATCGGTTATTTTTACTTCGTTTGTACTAACTTTGTTAACCAGACATAGGTCGCAGCCTGAACAGAAAATTACTTTTCCATAAAAAACATTCTTTATAGTTTCTATAAGTTCCCTGTTTTTTATTTGCTTGATCATATGAATATAGATTTTATTAGGCGCCAGGGTTATTAAAGAACTTACCAATAAATCATCATAGTTAATTTCCCCTTCAGAAACTTCATTTATAAAATCCTGGATACATTCATTAGTAATTTCTTTTCTGTTATGGTCCAGCAATATATACCTATTATCATAGCCTACAAGCACATGCACTGTATCAAATTTGGGTTCCTGAATCTCTACAAAATATTTTAGCAACCGGATAAATTCTCTATATTCCTTTTCCATTAAGTAGTCATCTACTGCCTTATCTACTACGTCTTCCAGTTCTTTTATATAATCCTTTAACCGGAATGTTACAAAACCGTCTAAAATAATTTCATTAGATGTTTCAAAATATTCAAGTAATTTTTTAGCTACAATGTTCTTTCGTCTTAACATAAATAAATTATTGAAAATATTTTTTTCTTCAACCCCCAGGACATTATTTAATGCTGTCCTTAAGATTTCTCTTCGCTCTCCTGAGTTAAAATAGCAATAATTTGAATTAATAATACGGCTGATAAATTTTTGTTCGTATTTTTCAATAATATATTCAGAAAGGACATTAGCTATATGAATTTTTAAACTATTTAACTTATTTTCCGAACTAATTTCAACCTCCAAAAAATTTACATCATTGGACTTTTTTTGCCTTAGTTCTACAAATATGTCTTTTGATTTTAAATCTGTTAGTGTGTCTTCTATCATATTTTTTACTTCTTCTATTTCATCAGACATTCCTATATATAAATACTCCATTAAATTCACATCCCTTCAAGTGTATTATATGATTAAGTACTTTGTTGTATGCAGTGTTATGTTTTACCTATAAAACCAAATAAATAAGTATAATACCGTCTTTTTAGTACTTAATGCAATATAGGTATGATGGACCCTATATCTATTACTTGTCCTTTACCCAAACTTCTGACACTTACATTATATTTACTACAAAATTCAACAATATCAATATAATTTGGGTGATTGTTTAGCATTCCTGCAACAACCAATAAATTTTTTGAAACTAACCCGGTTGCTCCACCTATAAAACCATAATTTAATCCAGGTAATAGTATGTGTCCGGGGGTAATCAATAATACGTCAATATTGTAATTATCGGCAGTTCGTGCTATTCCTCTGTCCGAAGTGATAATCGCATGATCACTGACGATACATGTTGAACATTTTGCATAGCCTTGTTTTACATTAATCATTTTAACGCCATGTTGTTCAAAATATTGTCTAATAACCGGATCTGTATATCTTATATTGTGAAAAGCTAAATTATTTATTCTTGCTACATTATATGCAATATTTTCAGGGTAGTTACTTTTTAATACACTTTTACCCCTAATTAATCTAAATTTTAATGGCTCCAGTACTGAGTTAAAAAATTCATATACATCAGGTGCTACTACCAAAATATTGTCTCCTACAGGATGTACAAGCATATCAGGATGATTGGTTACTGCCTCATACAGTCCGGCAGATAAAGGCGTAAGGATTGGCTTTATCCCTAAATCCTCCAAGCCTGACAGTATATCAGCTGATGCCCTTCCGTCTATAAGAACATGGCTTACTTTTCTTTCAGGAATAAATGGTGTCTTAATAAACTCTGTCATTATAATACCCCCATGAATCAATTAAAAATGCAAAAGTTATTTAATCTGTCCATAATTATCAATTTATCAAATCATTACTCATGTCTCAGTGCTTCTATAGGATCAAGATTTGCAGCTTTTTTAGCTGGATAAACTCCAAAAACCAAACCTATAAACACTGAAAAAACTAATGCTGTAAGTATAGTAAAGACCGAAATACTTAAAGGCAATCCAGAAAAACAGGATATTAACCATGAGGATAATACTCCGGTTAATACACCTATAATGCCTCCGGTAATAGTCAAGATAACAGCTTCAACTAAAAATTGCATTAATATATCCTTTTTCCTGGCACCTAATGCCTTTCTAATTCCAATTTCCCTTGTCCTCTCTTTAACTGTTACAAGCATGATATTCATAATACCTATTCCGCCTACCATTAGTGAAATAGCACCTACTGCTCCGACAATAAAAGTAAGTATGTTTGTAACTTTATTAATCTGTTCTTTTTGCCTCATCATATTCTCAACATAGTACTTATCTTTATTGTGGTGTCGTCTCTCTAAAAACTTTACTACTTTTATACCTACATCATCAAGATTTTCTTGATGATCAACTTTTATTGAAATTTGGTCTACACTATCTGTATTATATATTTTCTGTATAGTAGTAATGGGCATGTAAATAAAAGTAGGAATCTGTTCACCAAATATATCTTCGAAAACCTCGTTAGAACTTTTTACAATCCCTATAACAGTTAACATTAACGAAGTTTTTTTAGAGGTAAGTTTTAACGTCCTTCCTACAGCATTTTCCCGGTGAAATAACTTTTTTGCTAATATATTATCTATGACCACAACATTCCTACTTGACCGCGTATCGGTTTCATTTATCAACCTGCCATGAAGAACCTGTAGTGAAAAAATATTTCTAAATTCTCTATCTACTCCCCAGATAAAAGCTTCTCTATTCCTATTATTATGTTTTACAACTCCGAAACCGTTAAATACGGGGGCGGCAGTTTCTATCTGAGGAATATATTTTTTTATATTATTGGCATCCTCAATTTTCAGTGTGTCCTTTGATAAAATATCACCAGACTTAATTTTTATATTTATCCCATTAATCCCCAATTTTTCAAGTTCGCCTAGAATGGCACTCTGTCCACCTTTTCCAATAGATACTATAGTAATTACTGATGAAATTCCTATAACGATTCCAAGTACTGTAAGTAATGCCCGTAGCTTATTTGAAAATGTACTGGACAACGATATTTTAATATATTCAACTAGATTCATTGTATCACCTTTTCCTGGTTGCTGCTATTCTAACTTTTGTACCATCTTTTATCTTCTTCGGGGGGTTTAATATTACTTTCTCTCCTTTTTTCAACCCTTCAAGTATTTCAATTTCCAATTCCAGTTCTGCTCCTGTAACAACTTTTCTTTTATAAGCTCTATTATCCTTTACAACATATACAATGTCATTATTATCACTGTCCTGTACAATAGCTTCATAGGGTAATATCAATGTATTATCTTTAGTATCTGTTATAATTTTTACTTCTGTAGAATATCCGGGTTTTAATACGGTATTTTCATCAATAACATCTACTGTCAGTTCTATTACTGTTTCGCTGCTTTGCCCAGAGGGAACTTGTTTTGCGATCGGGGAAATTTTTTGCACTCTACCCGAATAACAAATACCTTCAAAAGCATCCCCGGTTATTTCTACTTTTTGGCCTTCTTTTATTTTTGAAATATAATATTCTCCTATGTTTACCTTTACCTGTAAATTATCTATGTCTGATATGGTGATAATAGGCTGTAGAGAATTAGTAACAGACCCTTTTTTCACATTTACCGCGGTAATGATGCCTGTTATTGGACTTTTAAGCACCTTTGGCTGCTGCTGTAATTTTTTTTCTAATTCCTGCACTTCCAGTTGTGCGATTTCTATTTTCTTTTGGTATACATTTATAATATCCTTACCTGGATATGTATAGGCTGTCCTTTCGTTCCATGTTTCCTGAATATTCCCTTTAGGTTCCTGCTGCTTATTTTCAAATACATTACTAAAGTAATTTTCTTTGATTATCTTTTCAAAATTCAATTTTTCTATTTCTAAATTAGCTTTAGCCTGTTCAAGCTGTAATTCCAGTTCTTGAAGTTCTAATTCAACTAACGGCTGATCTTTTCCAACTTTATCCCCTTCCCTTACCTTAATATCTTTTACTCTTACAGGATATTCTGCAAATAGCTCAGCCTTATTGACTTCCTCTACCTTTCCGCTACTTGAAATACTGGACACAATCCCTGTTTCTTTGACTGTATAAACTTTTACGTTTACCACCGATCTCATATCTATGTAGTGGATGAATAACATGGTAAGTATAATTACTATGGTAGATATTAGGGTAATGAAAATCTTCTTCAACACAACCACTCCTTCAACGTTTATTATCTGTAAAACCAAAAAAAATAAACTCTAAAAAGTAAACATACTTTTAGAGTTTTATTTTTCATTCACGTTTTTTTTATAATTACATATTATATTATTGAAAACAACATCATTCGTATTGTTATCTTCTCGCGACCAACAGACAACAAAACAATTTTGGCTGTCTGTTGTTGAGATAAGCCGTGAAAGCTGGAAACTTTCACGGCAGTTTTATTCCCATGATATCATGATATCATTTACTAAAAATAAAGATTAATATGATCTGCATGAATTATTCCAATAGGGAAAAAATATATTTTGGAGGTGATATTATGACTAATATTAATTGCACATCCAATTGTATATATCAAAAAGATGGTAAATGCCAATTAGATAATGTCACCACAGTATCCAGTACATTAAACAACTCCTGTGTTTACTTTACTGATAAGAGCGAAAAAACGACAAAAGAATAGTAAGTTAATAACAGCAGGAACCTTCTCTGCTGTTATTTTATTTTGAGTCAGAATGTGTGGACGCTGCAATTAGATTATGATAATATAATATAGTATATTTTTAATACATTACAATATTGCTGGAGATGGTTAAATGTTCACAGAAGAAATTAAAAAGATATCAAAAGAAATACAAGAAAAATTAATTAATATACGGCGTACCATTCATATGCATCCCGAACTGGCTTTTGAAGAGCATGCGACAGCACAATTAATATACAACTATCTTAAAGATCTCGATATCGAAGTGACGCCTGGTATTGCAAAAACGGGGGTAGTTGGTCTGATTCGCGGTAACCAGCCGGGAAAGACAGTTGCAATACGGGCGGATATGGATGCGCTGCCCATGACTGAAGAGAATGAGTGTGAATATAAATCTACTGTACCGGGGAAAATGCACGCATGTGGCCATGATGTCCATGTTACCTGTCTTTTAGGTGCTGCAGAAATTTTAAGTCGACTTAAAGGCAAACTCAATGGAAATATCAAGCTCTTATTCCAACCCGCTGAAGAAGGAGTAGGTGGAGCATTGCCAATGATTGAAGAGGGGGTATTAGAAAATCCAAAAGTTGATGCCTGCATCGCGGCTCATGTATGGCCGGATATTCCTGCTGGTAAAATTGTTGTCAAAAACGGTCCTATTATGGCATCTCCTGATGATTTCGAAATTATTATCAAAGGTAAAAGCGGGCATGGTGCAATGCCCCATGCTGCCGTAGATCCTATTGTAATTGGATGTCATGTAGTAAATACTCTTCAAACCATCGTAAGCAGGAAAATTGACCCGTTAAATCCGGCAGTTATATCCATATGTTACTTCCACTCCGGTACATGCACTAACGTAATACCAGACACAGCGACTATTAAAGGAACTGCAAGGACAATTGATCCTGAGTTAAGAAGAAAAATTGCCAGCCTAATTGAGGAAACAGTTGCCGGTGTTGTAAAAGCAATGGGCGGCGAATACGAGTTTGATTTTAAATATCTCTACCCTCCAACCATCAATGATGATATAATAACAGATGTTCTAGCAAACTCGGCTTCTAAAATAATTGGAAAAAGCAACATATTATGGGGTAGGGAACCTTCAATGGGCGGCGAAGACTTCGCCTATTTTGCTGAGAAAGTTCCTTCCACTTTCTTCAGACTGGGATGCGGAAATCCTGAAAAAGGTATTACACATCCAATTCATAGTACAAAATTCGATGTAGATGAAGACTGTATTGCGGTAGGTGCTTCAATACTGGCACAATTTGCAGTGGATTATTTAAATAGATAGTAATAGAAATGAGACATGGGGATATAATTCAGCTTAATTACAAATTCTCCATGTCTCATTTCTATTATCCGCTATGACTTTCCTCAACAGATCACAAATAATGATGAAAATCTCTTGAACTGCGATTGCGTGGATTTTACTCCCCACTATTCTACATCCAGCATTTCTTTTAACATCTTATTCAGCATTTGAGGATTTGCTTTTCCACGGCTCGCTTTCATCGCCTGTCCTACCAGGAAGCCCAGCGCTTTTTCTTTTCCGGCTTTATAATCTGCTACAGATTGAGGATTATCCTCCAATACTTTCTTCACAATCTCAGCCAACTGGGATTCATCACTGATTTGGACCAGTCCTTTTTCTTTTACAATAACCTCAGGGTCTTTTACTTCTTCAAACATAGATTCTAAAACTTTCTTTGCAATGGTACCACTGATAGTTCCTTTTTCAATTAAAGCAATTAATTTTGCAATATGTTCGGCCGGAAAAGGAATTTCCTCAGGCTCCATATCCCTGTCTTTTAAAATTCTCATTAGGTCTCCCATAAACCAGTTGCTAACGGTTTTGGGATTAGCCCCTTGACCAACACATTGTTCAAAAAACTGAGCTAAGGTCTTGGAAGACGTAATGATTGCTGCATCATATTCAGGCAAGCAATATTCCTGTACATAACGTCCCCTCTTTGCATTAGGCAGTTCAGGAATAGTTTTTCTGATTTCTTCTATCCATTCCTCATCAATAACGATAGGTACCAGGTCCGGTTCTGGAAAATACCTATAATCATGAGCTTCTTCCTTACTTCGCATTGCATAACTTACGCCTTTTACATCATCCCAGCGGCGTGTTTCCTGCTCCACCTGTCCGCCGGACTCTATCACTTCAATCTGCCTTTTAGCCTCATATTCCATCGCACGGACAGCAGCCCTGAAAGAGTTAACGTTTTTCATTTCTGTTCTGGTACCAAATTCCTTCTGTCCAACCGGCCTCACAGAAAGGTTGATGTCACATCGCAGCGAACCTTCCTGCATTTTGCAATCGGATACATCAATATATTGCAAGATGGACTTCAGTGTTTCAAGGAAAACTCTTGCTTCTTCCGCCGTCCTCATGTCCGGCTCCGTAACAATCTCAATAAGGGGTACACCGCAACGGTTGTAATCTATCAATGAACCCGTTCCCCATTCATCATGCATTAATTTGCCGGCATCTTCTTCGATGTGTATTCTTGTAATCCCTATCCTCTTTTTCCGACCATCCACTTCAATATCTACATATCCATTTTTACAAATCGGTAAATCATACTGGGAGATCTGGTATGCTTTAGGGAGATCCGGATAAAAATAGTTCTTTCTATCCTGTTTACCAAAAGCAGTAATCTCACAATTAGTAGCCAGCCCGGCTTTGATAGCATAATCCACTACCTTCTTATTTAAAACAGGCAATACTCCCGGCATTCCTGTACAAATGGGACAGCAATGCGTATTCACCTCTCCACCAAATTCGGTAGTACAATCACAATATATTTTAGTCTTGGTTGAAAGTTCAGCATGAACCTCAAGCCCTATCACTGTTTCGTAATTCAATATTATCACCTCTTTAATTAATGTCAGCTTACCTTTATCAACTTCCATCTATAAAAACAATTCTCAATTGTCAATTCTTATAGCTTTGGCCTAACCTTATGATATTCTGTATTTTGTTCAAAAGTATAAGCCGCACGCAGCAAGGTTGGCTCATCAAAAGCTTTTCCAATCAGCTGCATGCCAACTGGCAGTCCCTGGCTGTCGAAACCGCAGGGAATGACCAATCCTGGAAGCCCGGCTATGTTTACAGAAACAGTGCATATATCGGCAGCATACATTTCTAATGGATCTTCGGATTTTTCTCCAAACTTAAATGCAGTTGTAGGAGTTGTTGGTGTAATGATAACATCATATTTGTTAAAAGCGTCATCAAAGCTTTTCATAATGAGGGTTCTTACCTGTTGTGCCTTCTTGTAATATGCATCATAATAGCCGGAACTCAATGCATAGGTTCCCAACATGATTCTTCTTTTAACTTCTTTTCCAAAACCTTCACTCCGGGTTTGCTTATACAAATCTAGTAAATCCTTAAATTTTTCTGCTCTATAGCCATATTTGATACCATCATATCTGGCGAGGTTGGAACTGGCTTCTGCTGAAGAAATAAGATAGTAGGCAGGTAAAGCATACTCAGTAATAGGAAGTGAGAATTCTTCATATTCTGCTCCCAGGTCCTTTAAGACTTCAATTGATTTTAAAACTGAATCTCTAACTTCAGCGTTGATGCCTTCTCCTATGTATTCCTTAGGAACACCTATTTTTAAGCCTTTCACATCATTAACCAAGGCTTTTGTATAATCAGGATAATCAATATTTACAGAAGTTGAATCCATCGGATCATGGCCGGTAATCGCATTAAGTACTAATGCGCAATCGGTTACGTCCTTGGTCAATGGTCCTATTTGATCCAATGATGAAGCAAAGGCAACCAAACCGAATCTTGAAACCGTTCCATAGGTAGGTTTCATCCCAACTACACCGCAGAAAGCCGCAGGTTGTCTGATAGAGCCTCCGGTGTCTGAACCTAAAGCAAATATTGCTTCATCAGCTGAAACCGCTGCTGCCGACCCACCACTGGAACCTCCAGGTACTCTATCTAAATCATAAGGATTTTTTGTTTTCTTAAAATGTGAATTTTCGGTAGATGAACCCATTGCAAATTCATCCATGTTTAACTTACCAACCAGCACTGCTCCAGCCTCGTTGAGTTTCTTTGTTACAGTTGCATTGTAAGGCGGAACAAAATTATAAAGCATCTTGGATGCACAGGTAGTTAGGACATTTTCAGTACATATATTGTCCTTTAATGCCATAGGAATTCCGGCTAAATCACTTAACTGTTCCCCTGCACTAATTTTATCGTCTATCTCCTGTGCACGTTTGACAGCCTCATCTCCGGTAACAGTGATATAACTTTGTACTTGGGAATCTATCTCACTAATTCTATCTAAGATAGACTTTGTAATCTCAACAGAACTGACTTCTTTTTTTCTCAGTAAATCCCTTAACTCATGGGCAGTTAATTTATATAGTTCCAAATCATCTCACACTCCTTTTGTCTATTCTACTATCTTAGGAACTTTAAAACATCCATCTTCCCGGGATGGTGCATTTGCCAGAATCTTTTCCCTGTCATAAGAAGGTCCAACAATATCTTCTCTAAAAACATTTTGAATGGGTATTGCATGAGCTGTAGGTTCCACTCCAGAAGTATCAAGTTCATTTAGCTTGTCCGCAAAAGCAATAATATTTTCCATTTCACCTGTTAATCTTTCTTTCTCGTCTTCAGTTAAATTTAACCGTGCAAGATTGGCTACATGCTCTACCTGCTCTTTTGTGATCTTCATCTTCTCACATCCTTTACTATTATTTTTAGAATCCAGCGTTATACAATGATTTTCAATGTTTTAATCTTTAATAATTAATAATTATACATTACGATTTTCCACTATTCAACGTTTATACAAGAAAAAGTTTGTGTCAAGCATAAGTTTACAATTTTTTATCAAACCACATCCTGTATAATCCATTGTATATGGGAATATACAACCTCACAACTGCTGGACTGTGGGGCTGATTATGTGTTTGAAGATTTTACGGATACCAGTGCGTTTTTGAGTATTTTTGAGTGAAACGATTTTGTTGTCAAAAAAGAAGCAGGTAAATGCTCAAGTGCATTTACCTGCAATGATTAAAAATCAATTACAGCTAATTTACCACTTACTCTTCCCGGGATAGGGACAGTTCCTGTCCTTTCTTTTTGCCCGCATTTGTACAAAACACCCGCAATAGCGGCAGGTAGTCCCGTAATAAAGGCCAGGACAGCTATTGCATTCACTTAGCCGTCTCTGATAGATATTATCCGGCACACAGTCATCACCATCAAGCATTATCATGTATTCACTCATTCTAGCCTTTATCTCATCAAAAGAAACCTTTACCGAAACTGAACAACCTTTACACTCATTCCGTTCACTCATAGTTAGCCTGTTATGCCTATACCTTTTATTCTATAGTTAACACTGTTACTGACATTGGCAACAGCGTTGCAAAAAAACCTTTTTCATTCATATAAATTGCTTTAAAATCTGCAGGTTTAACCTGGTCAGGGTTGTCAAAAGTGTTATGGGTATTCATGGACGGCGCTGTAAGTACTCTGCCTGATATCCTGGAAGCATTGACACCACGCAGTTCACAATTCAGTTCAGCTACCTCCTTTGGATTGAGATTGCACAACGTTATATGAATTTTTCCCTCCGAGTTTTTGGATGCCGATACGCTTAATTGTGATATTTTTTCACCATCATATTCATAATCCTCGCATTCCATTACCGAGGCCAGTAATATTGCCCCCTGGTGAACCTTATACATTTCAAACACATGATAGGTTGGTGTTAAAACCATCTTCTCCCCTTCAGTCAAAATAACAGCCTGCAGTACATTTACCGTCTGTGCAATGTTTGCCATCTGTACGCGGTCACAATGATTATTGAAGATATTTAGGTTTATACCTGCTACCAGTGCATCACGGAGGGTGTTCTGCTGATAAAGGAATCCCGGATTGGTCCCCGGTTCCACATCATACCATGTACCCCATTCATCAACTATGAGCCCAACACGCTTTTGGGGATCATAACGGTCCATTATGGTAGAATGTTTGGTTATCAGTTCTTCCATAAATAACGTTTTCTTCATTGTTTTAAACCAATCCTGTTCAGTGAAATTAGTAGCAGAACCTTTATTATGCCAACTATCTCCCGGAACAGTATAATAATGTAGACTAAGACCATCCATAAAACTACAAGCCTCTCGCATCAATACTTCAGTCCAGTGATAATCTGCCGTATTAGGTCCGCACGCAATTTTGTATACTTTATTTTTTCCGTAATTGCGCACATAGGTCTGATAACGGCGGTATACATCGGCATAATATTCAGGGCGCATATTTCCACCGCAACCCCAGTTTTCATTTCCTACGCCAAAGTATTTCAAAGTCCAGGGGTTTTCCCTGCCGTTTTGTCTGCGCCAGTTTGCCATTGGGGATTCACCATCAAATGTGATATATTCCACCCACTCCTGCATTTCCTGTACTGTACCGCTTCCGACATTACCACATATGTAAGGCTCGCAGCCAAGCATATCGCATAATTCCAAAAATTCATGGGTACCAAAGTGGTTGTTCTCAATTACTCCACCCCAGTGTGTATTTATCATTCTTTTCCTGCTTTCCTTAGGCCCAACTCCGTCCTTCCAGTGATACTCATCAGCAAAGCACCCTCCCGGCCAGCGCAGCACAGGAATATTTATATTCTTCAGTGCCTCAACTACATCGTTTCTTATCCCACGGGTATTGGGGATTGGTGAGTCCTCACCAACCCAAATCCCCTCATATATGCACCTTCCGAGATGTTCTGAAAAATGACCGTAAATATTTTTATTGATTATACCTTTTTGAATGTCTGCATTAATTATCATATTAGCCATATATTTTCTCCTCTCTTTCATAGTCCCACTGTTCATTCTTTAAGTATATAAAATACACTTAATATGTTACATTGGGGCAAGTCGCATCATATATTCCATGTTTTGCCGGAGGTGTGTTTATTTTTCACAGGAAAACCTTAACATATTCCATGATAATTTTGGCAAGGTAATGTTGAATACTCCTCCCTGGCCTGCAGACAAACATGCATTTCTCGGTTTAACTTTTTCAGGTTCATCGAAACTATTTGAAGCAAATAAGTCCGGTCCATCCAATACAATGTGTTCGATAGGCTGTACACTTCCGAAAGACCTGAAATCCATAGTAACTTCTACATCGTCACTCTGGTCGCAATTTAGGATAAATACACTTATGCTTCCATCTTCCCTGTTGAATGTTGCCACAGACTGCATAATCGGGACCTCACCGTAGGATTTTGTCTCATATGTCGGACAGGATACCAGAGGTCTAAGGACTTCACCCCGTCCAAAAGTTGATACCTGCTGGAAAGGATAATAAATTGCCTGTTTGATAACCCCTCCGCCCTTCTGGGTATAAATTGGAGCAATTACATTGACCAGTTGCGCCAGGCAGGCCATCTTAACCCTATCTGCATTTTTAACAAGAGTACATAGCAAACCTCCGAACACTAAAGCGTCCAACAAGGTATATATATCCTCAAGAAGCGGTGGAGCTATTTCCCATGGCATGAGTTTTACCTTTTTCTGATACCATACATTCCACTCATCAAAAGACAGCATCAAGTTTTTCTTACTGCGCTTTTTGGCTTTTACATAATCGGCTGTTGATATGATGGTATGTATGAAATTATCCATATCCGCAAAAGAGCCCAGAAAATCGCCAATATCGTTATCATTCTCATAATACCTGTGGAGCGAAATATAGTCCACATGGTCATAAACATGCTCCAGTACAATTCTGTCCCATTCAGGGAATGTAGGCATAAAGGAAGTTGAACTTCCACAAGCAACCAATTCAATATTAGGATCTATCCATTTCATGATTTTAGCTGCTTCGAGGGCTTTCTTACCATAATCTTCAGCAGATAAATGACATATCTGCCATGGGCCATCCATTTCATTTCCCAAGCACCAAACTTTAATATTGTGAGGCTGCTCATGTCCATTTTTTCTTCTAAGGTCACTCCAGTATGTACCTGAAGGATGATTACAGTATTCAACCATGTATCCTGCTTCGGCCGGTGTTCCTGTACCTAAATTTACCGCAGCCATAACTTGGGTATTGGCTTTTTTAGCCCAATCAGCAAATTCGTCAATACCGATCTCATTTGTTTCAATAGACCTCCACGCAAGTTCAAGACGTCTTGGCCTATCTTTCACAGGACCAATACCGTCAGTCCAGTTGTATCCCGAAACAAAATTCCCTCCGGGATACCGCACAATAGAAACCTGCAAATCCTTGACAAGCTCCAAAACATCCTTTCTGAAACCCTGTTCATCAGCCATAGGATGACCCGGTTCATATATACCCGTATATACAGCTCTCCCGAGATGCTCAATAAATGATCCGAACAAGTGAGGATCTACCGTTCCTATCTTATAGTCCTTATCAAGTATGTATTTTGCTTGCTTCATATAAATAATAACATCCTTTCTATATCTAGATCCAAGTTAATGATGATTTCCTGCTATTGTCATAAATTAGGCAGTGCATCAGTTTCCACTGTTATTCTTTTTCCCCCATATGCACCTTCCCTCACTATCAATTCCTGTAAGTACAAGCGTCGTTGTTTTCTTCTCCCAATCCCAACTGGGTATGATCACATACCTTTCGGTAATGTTACCAACTTGAATCACCAACCTGTAATCCCCTTCGATAAACCATTCACCTTTTTCTCTATCTATCATACAGGTTTTATCCGGTTTCAAGTACATTTTTTCAGATGGTTCAACAACACTCAACATAAAGTCAAAGTGTTTTATTCTATCATAAGTGCCGGCAATTATACTTTGATCTATTTTCTGCAACTTTTCTCCGGCATACAATTCAGGGCTTACAAGAGGCCATCCATCCTCACTCCATACCAGCTTACGAACCTGCATGTACGGCCAATTCTGTTCCCCCTCTGGTCTTGCATGATGCACCAAAAACCATTCTCCATTGTCATTTAACACAGAATTATGACCTAGCGCCATCCAACCTAAATCCTGTTCAAACTTATAGCCGCCAGCTATTTTTACCCCTACTTCATATGGATTTTTTTCAATGTTGGTAAGTTCTGTCCCATTAAAATCCACGTAAGGACCCGTTACACTCTTACTCCTTCCCACCCTGATATGATAATCAGAAAAAAGAGACCCATATGAAACAAACAGATAATAATAGCCTGTATCCTTATTATATCTGATATAAGGACCCTCAATAGCCCCATCAACCGACCTTGGACGTCGTGCGATAGATTTGCCGAAACCCTCTTCTGCTGCCAATCCTGTTTCATTATCAATCTTCAATATATTAATACCTGACCAGAAAGAACCGTATACCATGTATTGTTGACCAGTCCCCTCCTCAACAACCAAGTTGGCATCTATTGCGTTCACAGGGTCACCAGTATCGGTTTTTACAACAATACCCCTGTATTTAAATGGTCCTTCAGGGCTATTTGATACTGCCAGGAATATCGCAGATTTCTGGCTCCCAAAAGTAGAGGCAGAACAGTAAAGCCTATATTCATTGCCTGCTTTTATTATGTCCGGAGCCCAAATATTTGTAGCATTTGTCCACGCTTGTATTTCCTCAGGAATGCCATCTTCCAACGCCCATCCAACGAATTCCCAGGTAATTAAATCGTTTGAACGCCTTATTTGTGCCCCAGGCCTGGGGTGGGAACCAATTTCCACATCAGTAGAATAAACATAATATTTCCCGCTGGCATCATCCTTGAATATAGCAGGATCATGTCCATTCATTGTACCCCACAACTCCTTATGATTGATGGCATCGCTATTAAACAAATTTAACTCGGGCGGTTTGGAAGGGTATTTCGGTAATACCTTTTCCTTTGCATCGGCTTTATCGTTATTTTGGCTTTTATCCTTTAACACAGCAGTATCTGAAGTACTTTTACCCATATTATGAGACTGATTGGAACAACCGGACAAAAGCAACATTGGCAACATTAAAAAAAGAATTGATTTTTTCATATTTTAAAATCTCCTCAAACCGTAAACTTAGCTCTTAATCCTTCATCAATTTTTAAATTTGTGCACTTAAATCTTTATCATATTCTGCTTAAAAATCCGGCATAAAAATAAATTATTTAGCAATACATAACCGGATTAACCTTTTATTCCGCTTATTGCAATAGATTTTATGATGAACTTCTGGAATGCAAAGAAGATTATCAACGTGGGGAGCATAGCCACAACTGCTCCTGCCATAATCAATGCATAGTCGCTTTGTATTGCATAGTATGCATTGAATGTTGCAATAACCACCTGCAATGTCATCTTCTCCGGCGTAGATAGATATATCATGGGTCCAAGATAGTCATTCCATATAAACATAAACCAAAGAATTATCTGCGATGCGATAGCCGCTTTAATCAACGGGAGTATAATCTGCCAGTACATTCTAAAGAAACCGCATCCGTCAATCTTTGCAGCCTCAATTAGTGCATCTGAGACTGATGTAAGATTTTGCCTCAAGAAAAATATCATGCTGACATTCCCAAAAAGACCAGGTACTATGATTGGAAGTAATGTATCAATCCATCCAACCTTTGAAAACATTATATACTGCGGTATCATCACAATAGGATATGGCAGCATGATTGTACCAAGCAAGCACAGGAATATCTTTTCCTTATGTCTGAACCTGAGTTTTGCAAATGCAAATGCCGCTAAAGAAGAGGTAAATGAACCAAAAAGCAATACAAAAAATGCAACGGTAGCACTGTTAAAAAAGCCTTTTACAAACTCCCCTTTCTGGAATACTTCTGCGTATTTAGTCCAGACGATAGGATCCGGTATCCAGACCGGAGGCATTGCAAATATCTGCGCTTTTGTTTTTAACGATGTTGATATCATCCATGCAAACGGCAGGAGCATAAAGATGGCACCAATTGAAAGGATAATAATAATCATTATATTTATAATTTGTTCTGTCTTACGTTTAGAAACAGTTATTTTACTTAAAAGTTCCATGCTCTACCCCCCTAGTTCATGTTATTAACCCAACGATCGGAATTCTTAAACTGGATTATGGTAGCTATAAAAATAATTACTCCTAAAACCCATGCTACAGCAGATGCAAATCCCATTTGGTATGAACGGAAAGCCTTGTTGAAGAGATAAAATACTATTGAAGCCGAGCTATAATCCGTTCCCCCATTAGGCGTCATCACTTGAATTTCTGTAAATATCTGAAGTCCGCCGATTATCGATGTTACAACAATGTAAAAACTTACCGGAGTAATGAGCGGTAAGGTAATATGCCTGAATTTTTGAAAAGCATTTGCTCCGTCAATTTCACATGCCTCATAATAGTCCGCGGGTATATTCTGAAGTCCGGCAAGATAAAGGAGCAAAGACGAACCCAGACCCTTCCATACAAGCATGACGATCATGGCAGGCTTTACAAAGGCTGGCTCAAACAACCATGCCGGGCCTTGTATTCCAAACATTGCAAGAGTAGAATTAATAAGACCATAATCCCCATTATATATCCATCCCCATATTATGGAAATCGCCACTAGAGAGGATACAACAGGTACATAATAAATTGTCCTGAATATTCTAATTCCTTTGATATCTCTGTTCATTGCCATAGCCAGTAACAAAGACAATATCATGCCGATAGGGATACCTATCAGATAAAATACGGTATTGAATAATGCTTTGTAAAAATTTATATCCTTAAACATTTCAATATAATTTGAAAAACCTACAAATGTCATTTTCGACATTCCATCCCAGTCTGTAAAGCTGGCCACAAAAGAATATATCATAGGGATTGAAGCAAATAGCAAAAACTGTAGTATCGGTGCCAAGATAAACAGCCACGCGACTCTTTCTTCATGAACTGTGTACTTGCTTAGCTTTTTTTTAGGCAAAAGCTTTACTTTTTTAACCACTACGTCTTGTGCCGTAGTATTCATTCAACTCACCTTCTCCGCTATACTCTTTATTGATTGTTGGCTAAAACAAAGGGGTTGTGATTATTCACAATCCCTTTGTGAAGAACCTGTGCACTTAACGTATTAGTCCTTGATAGCATTTTGCTTTGACAGTTCAATAGCCTTATCGAGCTTAGCCTGCATTTTGGGAGCAACTTCCTTACAGTATTGTTCAGCAGTCTTCTTCCCCTGCAGCACAGGAACTATGCCTAACTGGAATTCATCCCACCATTCAGCATTATATGTATATTCTGTTGGAAGGGGCTGTCCTGTCTTTTCAATATAATTATAGAATACATCTATGTTAGCCGGTTTTGTAAACTTGCTCTTGTATTCTCCCTTTGCATAGTCCATAAGATTTGGAAGCTGAATCATCGCATCACTGAGTTCCTTTTGTCCATCAGGGTCAACAGACAGGAAGCATGCCAGGTTTAAAGCTTCCTGGGGATGCTTTGAAACCTTTGAAACTGCAAAACCTAAAGAGCCAGTCCATGTTGATGAAGGAATACTTGCATCCTTTACAGGCCATGGCAGCAAATCATAATCAAACTTCAATGTTTTTGGATCATTAAATGCGCCTACGTCCCAGTTGCCACAAGCAAAGAAACCTAATTGACCATCAAGCCATCTCTGATAGTAACCCAAAGCCTGTGATTCCAACTGGCTTGGCGTTACTTTATATTTTACGGTAAGGTCTGCAAAGAACTGAAGTGCATTTATAAATTCAGGAGTATCCACCATTACCTTTGTTTTGTCTTCGTTTAAAAACTGGGCACCTCCATTCCAAATGAATGGCTGTAACGACCACGCAGGATCAAATCCTGCTCCCCACTGATCAAATTTACCGTCTCCATTTGTGTCTTTAGTCAACTTCTGGCAAACTTGAAGAAATTCATCCCATGTATATGGCTTGTTAGGATCGGGCAACGGAATACCTTCTTTTTGGAACATTGTCTTGTTGTAAGCATACGCAAATGCACTTATATCTTTTGGCAGAGCATATAGAGTACCCTGTCCTGTCTGCTTGCCATCATATTTATACCGTTTGAGTGCCTGAGGCCAAATATTATTGATGTCGATGTCTTTGGATTTGGCTATGTATTCATCAAGACCTAAAAGCCTTCCTGCATCCACCCATGCTCTAAGATCTCCAGGAGCTACATAAAATACATCAGGAGCTTTTTTTGCTGCAAAGGCCGCTTTAATTTTCATACCATAATCAGCCTGAGTAGTAACCGTAAAATTCACCTTTACATTAGAGTACTTGGCTTGATACTTAGTAATCAATTTGTCATAAATAGCCTTTTCATGCGGTTGTGAGAATGTTAAAACTTCGAGCTTCACTTCTCCCTTTGTCGTTTCACCAGCCGCAGCCTGAGTATTGGATTCACCAGCAGAAGAACTGGAAGTTTTGCTTGAAGAACCACAGCCAGCAAACATACTGACAAGTAGTACGCAAGCAATCATGATACCCATAAGACCTTTTACCCTTTTCATCACGCATCACCTCATAAATTTATATTTTTATATATTAGATATTGAGAAAGTCTCCTTTCTCATTTATCCCAAAGATTTTCAAACAATGCAATGAAATTTATATACATAAAAGTTATAGACAGAGATTTTTTGAAAATTATCAAAATTCACCCACTTTAAGTAACAATAAAATATTATATATTTATTTTAAAAAAATATATAATATTTTAAAACTATCTATAATATACATCTTTGTTTCTAAAATGTCAATATTTTTTTGTTATAAATTTAGTAATTTATAACAATTTATCATATATTATTTATATTTATATATATTATTTTATATGAATTAATTTACATGATATACTATGATAGCGGTATAAGAGTAGGAAATATTAGTGGCAAAATAAAGATTGCTGCAGCCAAAACTATAGTATCTTTCTTAAGCATGAGGAATGAAAACTGTCTGCGTAATACCTGGTTTGACCCAAGGATTGATAAAGCAGTTGCACAAGCAGCAAGGGATACAGAAATAGCAAGACTTTAAGTTTTTAAAGAAAAATTTAAAAAAAGATTCAAAGGTAGATTTTTTAGAAATGCCGTTAACAGAAATTAATAAATCCAGTGAGAACCACAATTTCCTGGATATTAGAGACTGTAAGTAGTTTTGTGTGAATTCATAAAATTACTTACAGTCTTTTTATGCCGAGAGTTGCACAAAAACTTAAAATAAATATTTAGAACTCCTTACTAGATTTTATCAGGTATTGTCATTTACTGTAACATTCATAACCTCATAAAGGACCCTGACCTTAATACCTTGATTATAATTACCAAAGTTTTTACCGTATATGGTTAATCCACCAATGTTTTTTGCTTTTTCCGGTACAGCCAGCTTTAACACAAGATCACTTTTATAATTCAGGTTGATATCATCAAGAGTGATATCAGATATTTTTAAACCGTCAATAAATGTACCATACTTGTTAATAGAAAGTAATTTCAAAAGCCCGTATTGATTCCAGTTTGGAAACCACCAGGCAGGTGTAAATAATCCTTTCGCATCACCAAAGTCTCCAGGGCTGGTCCAATAGCCAAGTTCAACTTCGTTTAAATAAAAGTATATGTCAGAGGGCCAGTTATCACAAAAGCCTGGTGCTTCAGAACCGAGTTCTATAGAAATCTGTATTTCCGATAATTTTTGATTAGCTTTTAAATAGTTTGGAATTCGATACTCTATAAACCCTTTTGTAAACCATATTATTCCGGCATTTATACGTTCTGGATCAGCAAAATATCTTGGTTCATCTACTTCGCCTATGATATTGTCTTTTGTAGCCAGCCCACAAGTTGGAAAAATTTGATAAGAGGAATAATGGCCGACATTTATTTCAACTTCGTATGAATTTTCCTCGTTCTCTTCCTTTTTTAAATCAACAATCAACTTATCCTCATGAAAATAACAAATTTTCTGAGTGCCGTGTTTTCCTGTAGCAGTACTAACTTCTATTATACCGCACTCCTCAAGTTTTTTTATATGCATTGTAATAGCTCCATTTGTGAGGTTTAATTTTTCAGCTATTTCGTTCATATTTAATTGTTTGTGTTTTGATAATAATTTCAGTATTTCAATTCTTATTTCGGAACTCAATGCCTTAAAGACATTTAATCCTGACTGTAAATCGTCAATATATATCATGACAACAACCTCATAAAAAAAGTTTTATTTTAGATAATTATAAAACAAAACATAAAAAAATGCAAATATAAAATATACGCCCCCAAAAAATTATTTAATCATCTCCTGAAATTCCTGTTCATTAATAACTTTCACCCCAAGCTGATTGGCTTTATCAAGCTTGCTTCCAGCCTCTTCACCGGCTAAGACATAAGAGGTCTTTTTAGATACACTCCCTGATACTTTGCCTCCGAAGCTCTCAATAATATTTGCAGCCTCACTGCGGGTATAATTTGTCAGGGTTCCCGTAAGAACAAAAGTAAGTCCTTCAAACCGGTTATCCTTAATGGCTTCTTTCTTCAGACTCTGAAGGTTGACACCTGCTCGTCTAAGTTTTTCTATTGTATCCTTGCTTTGTTCCTGTTTAAAGAAATTCACAACACTCTGGGCCATCTTATCTCCTATTTCATGTATCTGGGTTAAATCTTCCACATTTGCCTGTACCAGGCGGTCTATTGAACCAAAGTGGTCTGCGAGAAGTTTTGCAGCTCTTTGTCCTATCAGTCTGATTCCAAATGCATAAAGGACACGGCTAAGGTCATTACCCTTTGATTTTTCTATGGCATTTAGTAAATTCTCAGCAGATTTTTTCCCCATCCTATCCATATTTACCAGGTCTTCAAATTTAAGATAATACAGGTCTGCTGCACCTTTAATCAGATCTTTTTCAAGCAGTTGCTCTATTATTGCCGGCCCCAGTCCTTCTATATTCATTGCATCCCTAGAAGCAAAGTGGATAATATTCCTCATTAACTGTGCAGGACATTCAATTCCGGTACAACGGGTTACAGCTTCGCCTTCCTCCCGGAGCACCTCCGCACCGCATACAGGACAGTGAGTAGGCATGTGAAACTCCTTTTCACCACCTTTTCTCTTTTCTTTTACAACTTCGACTACCTCAGGAATAATATCTCCCGCTTTTTGCACTATTACCGTATCACCTATACGAATATCCTTTTGTCTGATGTAATCAATATTATGCAAAGTAGCCCTGCTCACAGTAGTGCCGGCCAACCTCACAGGCTCAAGTATGGCGTTGGGTGTTAACGCACCGGTTCTTCCAACCTGTACATATATATCTTTAATTACTGTTTCCTTTCTCTCGGCAGGAAATTTGAATGCTACTGCCCACCGCGGGCTTTTAGACGTACTGCCCAGCGCATCCCTTTGCCGTAATGAATTTACTTTTACTACAGCACCATCAATTTCAAAAGGAAGTGTGCCTCTACTTTCGCCTAACCTTAGGATTTCACCATATACATCTTTGATATCTTTAAACACATTATATGTAGGACTTACCTTAAAACCTTGATTTTTTAGATATTCTAAACTCTCTGCATGGGTGTTAAAATTTTTACCCTGTACCTGTTGAACATTAAAAATGTAGATATCCAGCTTTCTACCTGCAGTAACCCTGGGGTCCAGCTGTCGTAATGACCCTGCAGCAGCATTTCTCGGATTCGCAAACAAAGGTTCTTCCATAGCTTCCCTTTGCTCATTCAATTTAATGAAGTTATCCCGGGAAATAAATACTTCTCCTCTTACTTCAAGATAAGGAATTTTTTCCTGCAGTTTCAAGGGAATAGATTTAATTGTTTTGAGATTTTGAGTAACATCTTCACCTATCACCCCATCCCCCCGGGTAGAACCCCTTATAAATGTGCCATTCTCATACTCTAACGATACAGATAATCCATCAATTTTCAGTTCTACAACATACTCTACCTCTTGTGAATGTAAAGCCGTTTTTACCCTATTGTCAAATTCATATAGCTCATTTTCATTAAAAACATCAGATAAGCTCTGCATAGGAACATTGTGTACAACGGTCTCAAAGCCTTCAAGGGGTTTTCCTCCAACCCTTTGTGTTGGAGAATCGGGAGTAATTAGTTCAGGAAATTTTGCTTCTAATTCTTCCAGCTCCCTTAACAGCTTATCATAGTCAAAATCACTTATTTCCGGTTGATCTTCTACATAATATTTATAGTTATGGTATTCGATAGCCTCTCTTAATTCATTAATTCTCTTTTTTGCTTGTTCTATATTCATAATGTTATCTTCCCCCAAAAAAATAATGGTATTTATATTATACCATCATTTCTTAAATCTACAACTTAGTAAATTGTGACGGTTACTGCTTCGTTATGGGAAATTTGGAACTAATTTAGCATATTCAATATTGTGTCGGGTGCATTAGAAGTGGCACCCTCTACATTGATGTATTGCTGTGGTACTGTGCCAACAATAATAGTTTCTGCTACCGGCACTGTTGTAACCACTTCTGAGCTGGTTTTGACCATTGGCAGCAAAACCGCTACCGTGCTATGTACTTCCAGAAATATTTCATGTTTAGTTTGATTGATACCTGCCGTACTAAAGTTGCTTTTAAAATCGATTTGGGCAGTTCCGACGGGGATAAGCCTTACAGGTATTCGTGGACCCCACCCGGAAAGAATCTGGCTATTGATTACATTTCCAATAGGTACATTGATTTGTGTTGAATCTATATTCACGATTTTTTGCTGCACACTCATAGAAAGAGCCGCTTTCAACTGGTTCATCTTAACAATATTTGCCTGAAGCGCAGTAATCTGTCCATCATTGTTTTTTTGAAAAGTAATCAAATCTTCATATTTTAAGTTGCTTTCTGCTATTTTTTCATTTACTGCTTCATTAATAGCCCTTGTTGCTATGTATTTAGCTCTCGCTTCTGCAATAGAAGTAATTGTAGGCCTTATCTTTTTATCAAAGAGCGACAATGAATAAAATACTAGCAGAAATATTACTGCAATAACAAGATATATATTATAATTACGCCTGTTCATTTTTCTATATTTGGGCCTATATCTTAAACCCCCGCGCGTCCAAAATCTCATACTTAGCCCCCCTTATTATCATATGATCATGAAATAAATTTGTTAACGTTTTGCTGTGCAAACTAATACTGTTTATTTTAAGATAATATAATCTATTTCAAAATCATCGGGATTCGCAAGTTGAAGAACATAACAATACTTTTATACCGTATCATGAATAACAATTTTTTCATGTAAATCCCTCCACAGTATTCTTATTCACACATTATTGTTTATAGAATGAATTTATTTCAAAAGAACAAAATCTTTGTGTACCCTCTTATCAAATTTTTGTGCATATTTAGCATTGCTCAAGTAAAGAATAGAAAATGAATATTACTATAAGGAGGTATTTTATGTCAGATAAAGATATCAAAAATTCTTACCGAAGAAGTGCCGAAACCATGGGAGGCAATAAAGGAACTATAGCCTCCGGACTCTCTACTTTTAGTGATTATAATGATCCGGCTTTACATGAACACTCACATGAGCAAATTAAGATCGACTATGACAAAATAGAAAAGTCCCTATCCATGGAAGAAGTACATAAACCGGAGGAAGAGTCAAGATGTTTTCAAACCACCTAAACCAGCCACAGCAGCCACAGAGTAATATTGAAAAATCATATATTTTAAAGTCAAAAACCGGGCTTGAAAAGTATATTGCAAAGGCAAGAGACGGAACATATTATTTATCAACCCTAACAGAAGCGGAAACTTTTGAAAATAAAAATGAAGCTGAAAGTGTAGCCAATATGCTAAAAAATAACAACCAACAGGTTGAAGTCCTGGAAATTCAAGATCGAACAAGATGGTAAAATTTTTTACTAACAGCATAAATATAAAGACACTTTTTAAAGCTGGTATTCATTCTGCATTTAAAAAGTGTCTTTATAATATCATCAGTCATCAGTTTCCTCAGGCATATCCCAGTTGTGGTACACGTTTTGCACGTCATCATTATCCTCCAAAGCATCGATAAGTCTTTGCATTTTAACTGCATCGTCACCTTCTAATTTCACCGTATTCTGAGGAAGCATTGTTACTTCTGCAGATGCAAAGGTAAATCCTTTGGATTCAAGAGTATCTCGCACTTGTGGAAAAGCTTCGGGTGAAGTTAATATTTCAAAATATTCATCTTCTGATGAAAAATCTTCTGCACCGGCCTCTAAGGCCTCCATCATTAATTCATCCTCATCAATATCACCAGACTTTTCAATAGCAATGACACCCTTTTTATCAAACATCCATGATACGCACCCATTCGCTCCAAGGTTTCCACCAAATTTATCAAAATAGTGTCTCATATCTCCAGCAGTCCTATTTTTATTATCTGTCATGGCCTCAACAATAACAGCTACCCCCGATGGGCCATAACCTTCATAAACGATTTCTTCATAGTTTGCCCCACCTAGTTCACCCGAGGCTTTTTTTATACTTCTTGCAATTGTATCATTAGGCATGTTATTTGCCTTAGCCTTGGCTATTACATCTTTAAGCTTTGAGTTGACATTAGGATCTGGGCCGCCTTCCCTTACGGCTACAGCAATTTCTCTACCTATTTTTGTAAATATCTTTCCTTTTTGAGCATCAGTTTTTTCTTTTTTATGCCTTATATTGGCCCATTTCGAATGCCCTGACATCTCGATCATCCTCCTTCTAAACTCCGCATCTATTTTAACATATACAAGGAGGAATCTGCAACTAAAAAGTGCTGAATGACAAAATCCAGTACCTTTTTAGTAATTTTTAAATCAAAATCATAACAGTAGAATTCCAGCAATGATTGCGTTTAAAATCATATCAGTTCTTAAAGATCCTCTGGTTCTTAATGCGGCATTATCATAAACATAATCAGTCCTGTTAAACCTTCCAAAAGAAAACAAACCAAATCCATACTCAGTGTCTCTTCCTGCTTCTCCCAAATCTTCAGAATAAATGTGAAGCACTAATCTTATCTCTTCAGGGGTAAGCCTTCTCTTATACCTTCTAAGTCCTTTTGCCTGTAACAATGCTACTGCACCGGTAATAACAGGTGTAGCCATAGAAGTACCACTTAGAGTAGCATAACCGTTATCCAGATAGCAAGAATAAATGTCCTTTCCCGCTGCGGCGATCTCGGCCTCTGCTCCTACGGAACTAAAATCTGCCCTTTTTTTGTTTATATCCACTGCTGTAACCGCAATGGTTTCATCAAATCGTGCCGGGTAACCAATAGTATCCCCGTTATCTCCTTCACTGGCACCTTCATTTCCTGCTGCACATACTAAAGTAATTCCACTTGCATACAAATCAGAAATAATTTTTTGATATTCCCTTGAAGTGGTTTGGGATGAAAATGACATGTTGATTACATCTACGTTACGTTCTGCCATCCACACAAGACTGTTACGGATTGCCTCAAAATCTGCTGAACCATCTTTATCAAATGCTTTTGCAATATATAAATCTGCTTCGGGTGCAACTCCTATTACCCCTACATTGTTTCGTTCAGCAGCGATAATGCCTGCAACATGTGTGCCATGTCCATTATCATCTAATACATTTTGCCTATCCGAGGATGTAAAGTTAACATACTCTTTTATTCTTCCCCGTAAGTCTTCGTGATTAACATCAATTCCAGTATCTATAACACCTACTTTGATACCTTTTCCTGTTGTCTCACTCCATTCCAAGGGAGCACCTACCATTTCTACGCCATAGTCAATTACTTCCCGTTTTTGAGAACGCCTTACGTCTAAAACTTTAAAATCACTTATTTTAAACCTCACAAAGATCCCTCCATTTTCACACTAACCTTACCAGTATTAATAATTGAACGCTTGGTCATATTTTTAAGGAAAATAAATAACCTGATATATAATATGCATCTTATGGTAATTTTGACAATGCCACTACATAACAGGTTATAATTTAAGATCAGCATGAAAAAGTCCGAGGTTTATGGTTAATAATCTATATAAAAATATAATTCAAACAATAAAACTAACTACCAAGATTTATTCTTAATCCCTTGGGATAATGATTTTTTAATACTTCATCTGCAACTTTTCCCCAACCTAGAGGAAAGCCGTCTACTAAAACTGCTGTCCAGCCATTTGGTGATAATACATTTAAAGTTTCACCTTTTAGATAATTAATAATTTCCTGGCTATCTGCGCTGTAATTAATTTTTCTTATAAAAACGTCTTTATTAAGAGTCATTGCAAGGGAATGGGATGGCTCAAACCTATTCTTTTTGATGGTACCAAGGTGTAGACCAGGCCGTACGATTTTTACACCTTTTAAATCAAAAATCCCTCCAGGAATTACATACAAATTATCTCCAAATAAAGTGAAATTTCCTTCAAAGTGAAATTTAAGATTTTCCTTTTCAAATTCAAAATATAGCTGTATTTTTTTATCATCCCACTTACGTTGACTTATTAATTTATTGTTTAGTGCAGTTCCTTGCTTCTCCAATAAAGCTATAAAATGACCTTCTCCTTTTTGCCTGTGGGGCCATATTCTACGGCATTTTTTTAATTCTTCCCTTCCGTTTACCCATTCAGGACGTCCATCATCCAGGTAATCCATCTTTGGTATACTACATATTTCAAAGTTATTATAGAGTTGTAAGAATTGCTCAATCACCCCTTCGTTCTCTTCCGGTGAAAACGTACACGTAGAATAAATGAGTTTCCCGCCTGGTTTTAACATTTTTTCTGCTTCTATCAATATACTCAACTGTCTTTTGGCACAGGATATCACCGAATTTGAACTCCATTCAATGCACGCCCTGGGCTCTTTTCTAAACATCCCTTCTCCTGAACAGGGAGCGTCCACCAGGATTTTATCAAAAAACTCATAAAAGTATTTGGACAATCTATCCGGTGATTCGTTAGTTATTACCGCATTTCTAACACCGAATCTCTCCATATTTTCTGCAAGGATAGCAGCCCTTGAAGAAATTATTTCATTCGAAACAAGCAATCCCTTTCCTTTTAGATCACAGGCAATTTGCGTTGACTTTCCTCCGGGTGCCGCGCATAAATCCAAAATTATTTCCCCAGGTTGAGCATCAACAACTTTTGCTACTGACATGGCAGATGGTTCCTGGATATAATACAATCCTGCAGAGTGATATGGATGCTTTCCCGGCGATTCCTCCTGACTATAATAATATCCTTCGTCAATCCATGGTATTTTTTCTAATGTAAATGGAAAAATTTTTTTAAAATCTTCAACACTAATCTTTAGTGTATTGACTCTCAAGGCTGAGTATTTATCCTTATCGTATGCCTTTACAAATTCATCAAATTCTTCCCGCAGCAATTTTTTCATTTTGTTCAAAAATTCTTTTGGCAAATAATCCATTTTATCACCTGTTTTAAATAAGTTAGCATTTTAGTTATGAATAAATTTAATGCAAAAAATTGTATATGATTTCATAACTTCTGTCAATGATTATTAAGAATAACTTTCTCATTTAAGCTAAAAATATACTTAGACATAATATTTCATAAAAAGGCACCTAAAATAAAATTAATCCTTATAATATAGTAAAGATCTTATATAATTATGCTATAATATATAATGCTATATAGTAAGGGGGGAGAAAAGTGCCGTTTTATGATTTAAAATGTGAAAAATGTGGAGCTGTTTTTAACGTAATGGCAAAAATGAGAGAAAAAGAAGAAAAGCTCATCAAATGTCCTACGTGTGGCAGCAACGATTTAAGCTCCGTATTTACCAACATTAATATAGTTAAGAATCGTACTAAAGAAATGCCACCTTGTTCAGGAGGATGCTGTGGTTGTCCAAATGCAAGGTAAAAGGAGTCCATATGCAGATTATAGACAATGTGAAGAGCAAATACAATACCTCCATCCTTAATGAGATGGATACACTTGTATGTAAATCACTATTTTCATTTGATGCACTACATGGAACACTAGCCGAAAAACATTTTGACATTTTGCAAGATGCATTGAACTTATATAAAAGCAAGAACAAAATAAGAGTCTGCAAGTTATGCCAGCACTCTGAAATTGTAATTGACGATTGGTATAATGATATTATCTGCACCAATTGTTATCATAAGAGAAATAACAGAGCAAGAATTAAGGAACTTCTAAACTTGCAGTGACTAGAGCTTCAGTTTACACCTGTGGTCTCTAGATTTTATTCCCTTTTTTAATTTAATTGGGAATACCATAAAAAATGCCTTCAAAATATCTATTTTGAAGGCATTTTTTATGGTGCACCATCGGGGACTCGAACCCAGGACACCCTGATTAAGAGTCAGGTGCTCTACCAACTGAGCTAATGGTGCATATTTCATTTACAAATGGTATTATAAATGATTTTTGCAAATATGTCAAATATTTTTAATGGGCAGGAAATTAAATTTCCTGCCCATTAAAATCTATTTTGCAAATATATGTTTCCCTATTCTCTTTATTATCGGCCTGCTATATATCCAGTTATTTGTGGTCTTTGCAGGGTTGTAATAATAGATGGCTCCACCTGAAGGGTCCCAACCATTCAAAGCATCTCTTGCTGCTTTTACCGATGAAGATTCCAATTGGGCATGAACCTGTCCATCGGTTATTGCAGTAAACGCCCCTGGCTGATATAAATGCCACTAACTATAGTCTGATTTTTAAAATTCAACTGTTTTTCATAGAACTTTTTACACTACCAATTAGAACTTTTCAAAAATATTTTCTGCTAATTGAGAGGAGATATACATATATAAATCTACATAAAATTATTTTTGGAATTACATGATATCTTTACCCATGTATCGGAAACCATATTCTATATTTCCCGCTTAACGCCAGTAAACTAAAGAAATATAAGCAGTTATCATAATAACGCCTAATTCCAGTACGAAGAGGCATATTCCAAAACATATCAATATATGTTTTTACATTTGGATCTGTTGCTGCAAGAGAGGCCATTGCATTCATAGCCAAAAGTCCTATAGGATGAAGAGCCTTTTGTTCTAATTCAATACCATCAATAGTATACATACTATAGTCAGAAGGATTCTTGTCTACAAAGAATTTCTGAATCTTATTTGCTTCTTCCCTTTCCCATTCATCTCCTCTGAACCATTCATAATCTAAAGCAATATTACCTGCTACCCTGTATGAATCGCTATAAAAATGTTCATGCCCATTGCAAACATAAGGGCTGCCGTCATAATTTGCATATTCAGGAGCCAATCCGGTAATAGGATGACAAGCTTTTTTTAGATATTCTCTACTGGCTGCTGCAGCTTCTAACCAGAATTGTTTGTCTTCAGGCTCTCCCCATAACGCAAATAATTCGTAAAAATGAGGAAGATGATAGGATGGATCAGTAAATGTACTTTCGGGTGTGAATTTAATTAGCTTATTATCATGATTACACATAGGGTCGCCGATACCGTCTTCACCTTTATGTATGCAAACCTTAAGAATTTCTTTGGCCTGCCGGCTATAGTTATATGGCTCCGGTCCATCTCCCCAACGATGTGATGCAAAGAACAAAGCCATTGCAAAATACTCTTCCCCATCTGGAGCCGGCCCCTGAGCTCGCCTCGAACCATCAGGATTTGCAGACCATGCAAAGTAACCTGAATACTTTCCGTCACTGTGCCACATATATTTTTTAGTCCATGTCCAAATACGATCAAATTCTTCTTTTTTATCCATTTGTACACACATCATCATGCCATAAGACATACCTTCCGTTCTTACATCCAGATTTCCAGTATCCAAAATATACGCTTCCTCTGAACCTACAGGGTAATAAATTTTTGTATTTTCATCTCCATAAAACAAGTCATTCCATGTATTCTCTACTTTTCGGAAAATCTCATGCTCTTGGTAACCATATTCTTTAAAAACATTTCGATACTCTCCAGTGTAAAAAGCCCCTTCTTTTTTCATATACAAACACTTCCTTTTCACTATATTGGGTTAATGTCCTATAAAATATAAATTTTAGCTACTCTTTTACTTATGTTGAGAAATCTAGTAACTGGTTATTTTATGGTCATCTAATCCTATGTAGCTATGAGATTCATCATTAATCCTATTAATTTCATATAAAGTAACTTCATTTTTTGATAATTTAAAGTTTAATTTTAAAACACCTTTTTCACTTTTCATTCGATTAGTGGTTATAAATGGTTTTGCTACCTGGCGCAGCACTTTCACTTGTTCTTTTGTAGGAAATCTTGGTCTGCCCATTTGAATCCAAGTTCTCCACGGATTGCCATATTCTTCGTTTATTGTTTGTTTTTTTACAAAAATATCTTCAAATGATACAGGTATCTCTATTTCATACTCTCTGACAATATCACTTTCTTTTTTCATTATTTCATTCCAAGCTACTAAAGCAATGGATCCGTCTTTTTTTCTGGTCACTAATAAATGTTCGTCCCGGTATAATTGCTCATCGCCCATTGACGCAAAGAAAGAAAACATATGAAATGTGGGTTTTGCAATGTTATTAAGTGCCACAAGGCCAAACCCTCCATGAAATTGTGATTTGGGTACGTCATGTTCTTCAAAAACATCGCTAAATGTCCAATAAGAAAACGAATCTACATAGTCTCCGCCCTCGCTGACGATCCTGGCTAAATAAGCAGCATTTAAAGGCGTATCATGCACCGGATTAAGTGGATGATATGAAGTATTATACTCAGTAATATGTAAAGGCAAGTCAGGAAACGGTGACTGACGAATCATTTGACGAACCTTTTTAAATTCATCTAGCATATATGTATTATCCCATAATTCCTGATAAACCACATGAGATGTCCTTGTATTTGGTTGTTGAGATGTATACGCATGCCGTGATACAAAATCAACAGGTACTTTCTCCTTGTAACAAAAAATCAAAAAATCTTCTATCCAGTGATCTGCTCCTCCACTGATTGCCGGTCCCCCCACTTTTATATTCTTATTCACTTCTTTCACAGCCGTTGCCGTAACTTGATAAAGTTTAAAATACTCTTCTTTATTAGCATCTTTCCAAAATTGAGTTAGATTTGGTTCGTTCCATACCTCAAAGGGCCATTGAAGTACTTCTTGTTCTCCATAACGTGAGATAAAATGCCGTACAACAGCTTTTATTAACTTTTTCCATTTATTATAATCCTTAGGTGGTGTAATGTTTCCCTTCCAATAAAAAACTGTATCATTTCCCGATGCAAGTTTTGCCGGCATAAATCCCAATTCTACAAAAGGCCGAATACCTCTTTCCAAAAAAGAATCAAAAATCCGATCGACATAGGTAAAATTATAAAATGGCCTAACTTCATCCCCTACTTCATCTTCTCTATAAATACCTACATCATCACTCAATAAGCCATGGCCTCTAATATATTTAAACCCAATTGTATCTTGTACAAAAGATAAAGCATCCAGATATTCCTTTTGAAGTGCCAGTCCTAACCTCCCTGTACCAACACAGAATTTCCAATTTTTTTTGAAAATTTTTCCGTCAGATTTCTGCGGAATTACTATTTTTTGCATTATAGTTCCTCCTATTACCATTATTACTACTAAATTTGTATAGACAAGTTATTGAATTGGTATTATGGTTTTTAATTGTATTTTAATATATAATTCTACCTAATTTATCTTTAATTCCAGATTTTCGATAGAAATAAGTATTAATTACATCTCTCCACTCTTTTGCATGTTCAACCTGTATCTTCAACCTCTCTAATACTTGAAGAAACCTCTCCTCATCAATATAATGTTTAAGAGTCATCCACTTATCTTTTAATTCAGCTGCCTGTTCAGCACCATCAAAATGTGTATTGTATATATGCTGTATAACTGTTTCTCCCGACTTAAGTATATAGGTATATGGAACATGGTGGAAAAATAAAAGAAGTTCATCCGGGCAGGTATCCAGTGATTCATACATTTCTGCATTCTCTTTATGATATTGTCCTGTATAACCTGTTCCGCTTTTTTGGGTGCGATCTACACCAATACCAAAACAGTCTGCTCTGTGATAGGTACCCCATTTAGAATACTCATACCCATCTACATTAGGACCATAATGATGCCCGGGATTTACCATCCAACCAATTCCCAGAGGTGCGTTGTAATTTCTGTAAATCTGCAAAGAATTCATTAACATTTCACAAATGGTATCCACCACTATCTGCTCATTCCCAAATGTAAGCCTCACCCACTCTTCTGCTATTTGTTCTGCGGTTAGGTCAGGATTCCATATGAGTCTGCCATATCCATATAAATTAGACTGCGCCAGGGTATGACCTGTCCAGTTTATATCATCTCCTATATTGGATACTCCTGCAACCCCTCCATATTTCCTTTCAAAAAGAGAGCCACTGACTATTTTTTTCACCGTGGATCCCGGCCCTTTGGCATAGGTATCAAAATCCATAATTTCCTTCCACATGGGGACAAGATAACACAAATGCTTTTGCTGACCCGTATATTCTTGGGTAATCTGCAGTTCCAGCACTTGATTAGTCTTGCTCATACCTCCCAAAAGTGGAGATACCGGTTCCTTAACTTGAAAATCCATAGGACCGTTTTTAATCTGAAGAATTACATTGTCATGAAACGCCCCGTCTAATGGAACAAAGTTATCATAAGCTGCTTTTGCCCGATCTGTTTTTCGATCCCGCCAGTCTTGTAAACAGTTATACACAAAACATCTCCAAATAACAATCCCATTAAATGGTGCTAGAGCCTCTGCTAACATATTAGCACCATCGGCATGAGTTCTCCCATAGACATAAGGACCTGGATTAAATTCGGAATCGGCTTTTACCAAAAATCCTCCAAAGTCCGGAATATACTCATATATTTCTGCTGCTTTTTCTTTCCACCACTGCTTTACATCTGCATCAACTGGATCTGCTGTAGGAAGATTTCCTAGATGGATAGGGCTGGTAAAGTTAATACTTAGATAAATTTTGATTCCATATGCTCTAAATACATCCGCGATTTTTTCTACAGAAGGTAAAAATTCCTTCATAATTAATCTAAGGGCTGCTTCTCTGACATTTACATTGTTAATTACAATACTGTTAATCCCTACAGATGCTAAAAGCCTGGCATAATCTTTGACCCTTTCCAAATCATATCCTATCTCATTATTTCTATAAAAGATAGATTGTCCTGCATATCCTCTTTCAATACTGCCATCCATATTATCCCATTGGTTTACAAATCGCAAAGCATTCCCGGGATTTTCTATTGTTTCAATCTGTTCTACCTCTTTTTGTGTCATTAAAGATCTTAAGAAATAGAAAACGCCATATAGTACCCCTTTGTCTGTTTTTCCGGCAATAATAATATTGTGTCTTGTATCACTCATAATGAGCTTAATCAAAAAACCTTCCTCTTTAACAGCGTTTTTTTCTTCCTGTAAAAATTCCAGTGCATACATTTCCTCAATAACATCAAAAGTTCCCAAAACAATTCCCTGAAATGCAGGTTTTTCAGAAACAACTTCCGGCTCTGTTTCCATCAGTCCCCAAATGCCTTTCTTTAACTCATTAACTGCAGATGATAATAGCTGGGAATCTATTTTTGCCCATATGGTTGCAACATATTTTTTATAGTTATCAATGAGTTCTGTTTTTTCTATCTTTGTATATCTCAACCAGCAATTATAACCATTATCTCCCATATACAACCTCCATTCTGATTAAAATTTAAACTATTCTTTTACACTACCAACATTTAGCCCAATAACAAAATATTTTTGTAAGAATGGATACACAATCAAAATTGGGGTTGCAGCAACAATTGTTATTGCTGCTCTAATTGATGCCGGAGTAACCATTGCCTTTGAGATTTCTTCGCTTCCCTGCAAGGCTCCTGCTCGAAGTGCCGGATCTGTATTGGTAGCTGTGGTAGAGGCAAGAAGTTTCATCAGTTCATATTGAATGGTGCTTAAACTCTGTTTTGCCGGCGCATATAAGAACGTATCGAACCATGAATTCCATGCGCCTACCGCAATAAATAGTGCTACAGTTGCAAGCACCGGCTTGCACAATGGAAATATGATTTGCAAAAATATTCGAAAGTCTCCTGCGCCATCTATTTTTGCAGATTCTACAAGACTTTCCGGAAGCGTTCCTATATATGTTCTAATAACAATGACGTTAAATGCACTGATCAAAGTAGGTATAACATATACCCAAAAGTTATTTAACAGTCCAAGGTATTTAATCAAAAGATACCCCGGTATTAACCCAGCACTAAAATACATAGTAATAACCAATACCGTAGTAATCATCTTTCTAAATACATATTCTTTTCTACTTAAGGTATATGCCAACATAGTACTAAAAAAAACACCTAAAACTGTACATAAAACTGTTTTCATTAATGAAATATAAAACGCGTGATAAATTGTACCTGTTGCAAAGACTGCCCTATAGTTCTGCAGTGTAAACTTTCTTGGCCACAGGTAAATTCCTCCTCTAATGGTATCATAGCCTTCATTAAAAGAAACTGCAATTGTATTAGCAAAGGGATATAACGTAATAATGACAAGCATAATCATAAAAATTGTGTTAAAAGTATTAAAAAGCACATCTTCTATCTTAGTCCATTTTGTTGTTTTCATTACATCTCCTCCCTTCTATATAAGTTGTTCTTCACCTATTTTTTTCGAAATTGTATTAGCCGTATAAATTAAAATAACACTTACAACAGTCTTAAATATACCTGCTGCTGTCGCAAGAGAAAAATTAAACTGACTAATACCATATTTTAACACAAAGATATCTATAGTTTCAGACCAATCAACAACTAAACCATTGCCAAGTAAATACTGAACTTCAAAACCTGCATTCAAAATATGACCCACACTCATAATCAGAAGTACCACAAATGTAGGTTTTATCCCAGGAAGAGTAATGTGCCACATCTTATGATAACGGTTTGCCCCATCAATATCTGCAGCTTCATACAACGCTGGATCTATTGAAGACATTGCAGAAAGGTAAATAATTGTATTCCAACCAACTTCCTTCCATACCTTTGCTGCTCCTACAATACCCCAAAAATATTCACCTTTACCCAACCACAATATAGGTTCCTTAATAAGTCCCAAATTTAATAATAATATATTGATAATTCCGTCTTCCGTCGATAATGCGTTGGAAACAAGTCCCGCAACAATTACCCATGATAGAAAATGAGGTAAATAAGAAATTGTCTGGACTGTTCTTTTAAATAACGCATTTTTAATTTCATTCAGCAATAAAGCAAGCAAAATAGCAGTGACAAATCCAAGAACTAAGTTAATAAAACTCATGGCTAGTGTATTTCTAAGAACTCTTAAAAATCCTGAATCCGAAAACAGAAATTGAAAGTGCTTAAATCCTACCCACTGTTGATTAAAGAAGCTTTTTGCCGGTTTAAAGTCTTGAAAAGCCATAACCCATCCAATGGCTGGCACATAGGAAAACAAAATTATATACGCCAAAAACGGTAAAGACATAAACATCAATTGTTTTTGGGCTTTCAGTGTTTTTAGGGTAATTATATTCTTTTCTTTTTGCGGTCTTTCCTGTCTTTTTTTTACTACTGCTACTTCAGGCATAAGATTCCTCCATACATTATTAATACTGATTATAACAATTGCATTTCTATAAAAGTAAACCGGGCGATGGGTATTTATTATCCACCACCCGAACTGCTAATCAAAATATTATTAATTATTGCTCCAATTTTTTATTCTCCACTGGATTTGTTCATTAATCCTGTCTTCATAAGCTTTTATATTAAGTTTGCGAATTTCAGACACATATTCATTCCAAATAGCATCAAATTGATCCATTGGCGCAAGAATTGCACGTGGCAGATATTTCATAGACAAATCATTTAGCTTGGTAGATGCTATCTTTGCTTCAGATCCATCAATAATATTGATTTGCCATGCCGGATAAGCTATTGGGTTTTCTGGCGGTTTTCTTAAAAATTCAGTAAGCGTTTTGAAACCATAAGCATTAAGGAATCCCTTATCATAGTCACTTAAACCTGCAAAATATTCCTCCGGTTGATCTCCAGGGCCACATGCATTTCCATCACTGTATACACCTTCCATTTTGGGTCCTTTATCAAATATCCCCATCGCTTTATTTGCTAACTGCCAAACTTGATCATTTGCATTTGTTCTTTGTTCCGGCGTCCTGTAGAACCTACCGTTTTTATCTACCAAGTAATCTTCGCCTTCAATACCCCACTGAAGGATCTTTTGCCATCTTTCTGTAATCAATGTATCAAACATTTTAATAATCCTTATCGGATCTTTTGCATTGACAGTAATACCAAATCCGCTGTTTACATTGATGGCAGGACGGTCAGCATACCAGTCGTGTCCAGCATAACTTTCATCCAGCATAACCGGCAGCGGTACATAAGTTCTGTTTATTAATCCCTGCTCAATTAAAGAATCTCTTGCAGAACCGAAATTCCATCCCTGGTCAAACATACCAACAACACGACCGCTGGCAATTTTCGCTAAATATTGATCGTAGTTTTGTGTAAATGTTTCACGATCTAGCAAACCTTTTGCATTTATTTCATTTAATTTTTTGTAGTATGCTTTGGCATAGTCTTTATCAGCAAAAATTTCTGCAATGTTAGTTTCGTAATTTACAACAACTCCACCTTCATTAGGTTTACCGATTAAGTGCTGTGGAGGGTTGGTTAAACAGAAGTTTCTCCAGTCATAAGATAAAATCTCAAATCCGATTGTCGGTTTTCCGTCAATGGTAGGATTTTTCTTTACATAATTCTCAATAAGTTCAAAATATTCATCTAATGTATTAATTTTGTCAACCGATGGATAACCGGCATCTTCCAATACCTGTTTTTGAATCCAGAATGCCGGTCCATAATGAGCTGTCCTGTTAAAATCACCATAAAATCTTCCATAGTCGGGCATAACATAGATTTTTCCGCTATCCGGATCTTTTATCTTGTTCCAGAAAGGTTTATAATGTTGGTATAAATTGGGTGCATGTTCTTTAATAAGATCTTCTAGAGGAATAAAAGCACCTGCATTAATTAATTCCGTTCCTCCGTTGACAATATCCGGATAATCTCCACTGGCAATCATAACGCCAAACCTTTGTTTGCTATCACCAACAAGATATTCAAATTGGAACTTAACACCAAGTTCTTCTTCAATTAATTTATATATCTTATTATCTTTTGTGGGCTGTTGTCCCGGAGCATTCACATATACACTTAACGTAATAGGCTCCAGTTTTGCTTGATTTTCACTTTTCGTGTTAGTACTTTCGTTGGATGATGATTGGTTTTTACCTTTACTTCCACATCCTGATAAGACTAAGCTGATGCTAATGACAAGAAATACTATGGCACTTAATAGTTTTTTTACAGTTACCCTCATAGTTCTTCCTCCTCGTTAAATTTTGGTTACAACCGTAACTAATCTTATTATATAATGCCATAGCCGATATATCATTTACAAAATTATAGTATTATCCCCTGTAAATATTATATTTTTTATATCTTTAGTAAATTTCATTTTGTATTCAAAAGGTTTCATTCTGGTATATTGTTCAAACTTTTTAACAAACCGGCTATAATTCAAATATCCAACTTTATTAGCTATCTCATTCAGCTTCATATCTGTCTGTTCCAGCAAATGTTTTGCTTCTTCAATCCTCAGTTTATGCAGATACTCATTAATGCCCATCCCATACGTTTTTGCAAATATCTGTCCAAGATAGACAGAATTTATATAGAAGTGTTCTGCGATTTCCTTAATAGTAAGGCTTTCACAAAAATGACTTTTTATATAAAGTTCTATTTCATATAAAATTCCTTTTGATTTGTTATTCCTTAATTCAGATACATATTGAACGATATACATACAATAATTCTTTAGAATTTTCATCATTTCTTCTATAGTTAGATATTTTTGTGATAATCTTTTTATATCACACATGCTTAAAAGCTTTGAATAATCTCTGTCGGTCTCCTCAATTAAATGTATACTTTTATAAACTACATTTATAATAAGCATTTTCAATATATCTGGTGAAATTTGCTTATGGTAAAATTCTTCTTTAACAGTTCTGATAACTTCATTAGCTTTCTTTTCATCGGCATTGGCTAATGCTTCAAATAATTTTTCAACAAGCTGAACTTTTTCAAATTCAAAATTAATAGATCTATCTTTTACGTGTTCATAAATAATGGGACCGGAACTATTCATAAATACTTTGAATTTCATTGCTTCTAAAGCTGCTGTATAAGCATCTTTAATTTGCAGTATACTAGATACTCCATGACTAATACTCATATTGATGTCTGTATTGTAAAGGCTTTTAATGGTGTGATATATGCCATATGCAAAGCTATAGATTTCACTCTTAGCATTAGTACTTTTTTCTATCCCTATAATAACACCATGAGAGCTTACGTTAATACTAAAAAAAAATACATCTTCTCTTGATCCGATATATTGTTCTATGCTTTCTATCACATCGGTCATACTGTTAGTATTAGCTTTACTTTCTATTTCAATAAGAATATAATACCATTCTTTATTTTGAAAATTTCTGCAAAACTTTTGTTTCATACTTTCATCAATATAATTCCCTTGAATCAACTTTAAAATTATATTTACAATGGTTTCCCGTTCAAATTCTTTTTGAATATATTTAAATTTTGATTGTTTTTCAAACTGTTCATATATTTCTTTCAGAACCTGGTCCACTTCTTCTTCAATAATTGGCTTCACTATATAGTGATTTACTCCTTGCTCCATTGCCTTTTTTGCATATTCAAACTCACTATATGCACTCATGATTACGAACTTTATATCATAATCCACATTTTTTTTTACATACTCAATGAGTTCTAAACCATTTATAACAGGCATTCTAATATCTGTAATTACAACATCCGGTAAAGAACGCTGGATTTCTTGGATGGCTTCTTGGCCATTCGTGCATAGACCACAGATTTCAAAACCCATACTTTCCCAATCGATCATAATTTCAAGGCCTTTTAAGGCTTGATATTCATCATCCACTACTAAGACTTTATACACCTTTTTCACCTCTTTGTGGTTGCTCCAATACTTTAATAGGAATTTTAAAATAAACTATTGTACCTTCATCCAATTTACTCTTTATGTTAAATTCAATCTCTTCACCGTAATTTAATTTTAACCGTCGATAAACGTTTCTAAGACCTATATTACTTTTAGTATCTTCATTCTTTATGTGTTCCATAATATTATATAATTCATTATTTTCAATTCCCTTTCCATTATCTTTTACCGCAATAATGAGTTCTTCATATTCCAATCTAACCGTTACTGTAACCAATCTATTTCCTTTTATCGCTTGCAGTCCGTGTTTACAAGCATTTTCAACTATCGTTTGTATACTCATTTTAGGAATTTTATATCCTGTTGCGCTTTGGTCTATAGAAAATATATAATTAAATTGGTCTCCAAAACGAAACTTTTCTATCTTAAGATACATTTCTGTAAAGGATATTTCTTCGCCTATAGTAATAAGATCATCTTTCCAACTTAGAAGTCTTCTCAAAATCTTGGATAAATATTTTATGATTTCAATAACATTTGTATAATTATTTTTTACACATACCACCAGAATTGCATTTAGTGTATTAAAAAGAAAATGAGGATTCATTTGACTCTGTAAAAATATTAGTTCTGCATGTATCCTTTCAAGGTACAAATCTTTTTTTTGCAGTTCAAGCTTATACACATCATAAATAAGTGAACTGATCTTTCCCGCCATAAGGTTAAAACTACGAATTAATTCACCAATCTCATCTTTTCCTTCTCTTATTTGAATAGGCATAATATTATCAAATTGTTGTTCCTTCACTTTTCTCATATGCTTTGTAAGGCTCATAATTCTATTATTATAGGATCTTAGCAAAATCACAACTAAAAAAGTAGACACCAATGTAGTAATGTTCATCAAAATAAGTACATAATTTCTGGTAGCATTTAGCTCTTGATTCACTGCACTGTTATCTAATATACCCACTAGCTTCCAACCTTGCAACAGTTGATTTCCAAACCAATTAGTCACAAGTATCTGATAGTCATCAATTAAAATATCTTCAAATTTTTTATATGCAGTTATATTGTCTTCATACATTTTATCTGTTGAGCAAATAATTCTTCCTAAGTTATCAACCAATATAAGATTCATATAGTTTTTTTCTCTATTCATAATTTCATAAATACTATTTATATTAATGTCTAACTTTACTATATTTTTATTTTGTAAATAAACCACATATCGGTTTAACTTTTTTAAAATACTAATAGATGGCACGTTCCTCTTTGGATTATAAGGATCTACATATTTATAAGAATAAATTATTATGTCTTTATTACTATTATCAATTTTATTATACCACTCTGCTTTTTCTGTATCTTCATCAATATAAAAATAATTTCCACCACTTATAATTTTTGTATTAGATGTATAAATTTCAATATTTTGTATAAATCTATATACGATCATATATATATTTACACGATCTCTCAAGAAATCAAAAAAAGAACCATAATAGTCAATATCATTTGTATAGTCCTTATCTAATAATGAATACAAAGATCTATCCATAGAAACAGCCTGACTAATATCTATTCCTGCTTGTAAAATATCTTCTATTTCGTTTGCAGCCCTATTTAAAGATATTTTGCGATTTTTATTTTCCCGTTCTTTTACATAAGTTCCTACAGTATTGAGAAAAAAAATATTGGTTACAACAATTGGAATTAAAACACATAAGATATATATGGAAAAAAACTTTTTATTGAGCGAAATATCATCAACAATATCAAATATTTTTTTCTGAAATTTCACCGTGATCACCCATCTCAGCTTTTTTATAAACCGAAGGTAAAGTCTTTGTAACCTCTTTAAACTTATTAGTAAAATATTCTGTGTCCTTATAACCAACAACCTTTGCAATGTCTGAAATTTTCATATCCGTTCTCTGTAAAAGCTTTTTGGCTTTTTCAATTCTTATATGATGAAGATATTCATTGAAATACATGTTTGTTTTTTTCTTAAATAACTGCCCTAAATATATTGGATTCATATGAAATTGATCTGCTAAATCTTGGAGTTTTAAAGGCTTTGAATAATTATTATCAATATATTTTTGCAGCTCATAAATAAGATTTGACGAATTTTTCTTTTGCAAATCTGAAATATAATTGGCCGTGCATAAGCATAATTCAGTAACCAGTTCTTTCATCTGCATAAAATTTTCTTTTATAATATCAATTTTATAATCTAATATCCACTTTGCAAACTCATCTACATTACCGTTTAATACATAAACCCTTTTAATAATCTCAGCTTTCAAATTTATGATATATGCTTCAATAATAACAGTTGCCACTTTGTTTTGGTAAAATTTATTGAAAATCTTAGTTATACCATTTTTTATTTTTTCAGTATCGTTATTCTCAATCTCTTTAAGAACATTCTCAAGATCACCTTCATAAAATTGATAACTCATACATGTTTTTTTGATATCTTCATAAAAGAAAATATTTTTTACCCGATAAAAAAAACGATAATCCTTTATCTCTAATATCTGCTCATACAAAGTTGATAGAGAATCTATTCCTTTTGCTGAATTACTTACAAACATTGAAATACTGAAACCACATTTATCCAAAACATTTTTTCTGATTTTTATAAGTAAATTCATTATGCCTGCATCGCATTTTTCTTTGTCTGATATAATCAGTCCAAGTTGATAAAGATTATGTTGATATATATATAATAATACATCCATACAAGAATTTATCTGAAAGGTTTCTTGAACTACATAACTGAGCTGATCTTTTTTATTCTTTATTTCATACTCTTCAAAATCATTCATCCACATACTAAAATGATCAATTTCCATTAAAATATACCTAATCTTTGTAGTATCTTTTATATTTAATAGAAAGGCTGCTTTATTAAATAAACTTTCTTTTTTCTCTCCATTAATAATTCTATGGATTACATTTTCAGTTATAAATGCAATGGTCTGCTCATTTGCTTTTTGTGATCTCATCTCTACCTGAAGTTCACCATTGAGTTTTTCCAGCAATTCCTCAATTTCTTCCACATCAATTGGTTTAAGAATATAGTGATTAACATTATAATGCATTGCTGTTTTGGCATATTTAAAATCATCATATCCACTTAAAATTACAAACTTGGCTCTTAAGTTTCTAATCTCTTTTACTTCTTTAATGAGTCGCAGACCATCAATAACGGGCATATGAATATCGGTTATTACTAGATGTGGGTTCATTAACTTAATAATTTCTAAAGCATCTTCTCCATCTGAAGCCTCTGCACATATGGAAAATCCATATTTCCCCCAATCAATCATTGTTTTTAGACCTTCAAGGACTAATGGCTCATCATCTACTATTAAAACTTTGAACACTATACATCATCACCTTACATAATGTTATAGCATTTTATCTTCAAAATTGTTTTAAATTAAATTTCTAGACTTGTGCAGTAATTTGTAAATTTTTATGCAGCTATCCCAAGTTTGGCAAAAGTATTTTCGAGACTAACCCCATTATCTGCACAAGCATATATAAAGTTAACAATATTAACCAATGTTTACAATTTAGTGCGCAACTCAAGTTAATTTTATCATAAATTTGGTTACTGTCAAGTAATCGTTGGCAATTTGGCAATTTGGCAATTTTTAATGGGCAGGAAATTTAATTTCCTGCCCATTAAAATCTATTTTGCAAATATATGTTTCCCTATTCTCTTTATTACCGGTCTGCTATATATCCAGTTATTTGTGGTCTTTGCAGGGTTGTAATAATAGATGGCTCCACCTGAAGGGTCCCAACCATTCAAAGCGTCTCTTGCTGCTTTTACCGATGAAGATTCCAATTGGGCATGAACCTGTCCATCGGTTATTGCAGTAAATGCCCCCGGCTGATATATGACACCTGCAAGTGTATTTGGAAAAGAAGGATGTTCTACCCTGTTAAGTATGACTGCCCCTACTGCTACCTGCCCTATGTAAGGTTCTCCCCTTGCTTCCCCATTGATTACCCTTGCCAGCAGGTAAACATTTCCTGATGCACTGGTACTGGCTTTTGCAGTGCTCCTACCTGTAGGAAGACCAAGCGCTGCCAGAGTTTGCGGACCGGCAATGCCATCAACTCTCAGTCCATTTTTTCTCTGAAATCTTCTGACTGCCAGAGCGGTTCTCCAGCCATAAATACCGTCAATCTTTCCTTTATAATATCCCCATTTTCTCAATTGGTACTGTATATTTTTCACTTCCTGACCGCGGGAACCGTACCGGGATAATACCGACTCGGTTGTCCACGCTTTATAGTAATAGAAGCACGCACCACTTGTTAATGATAAGACAAGTAAAGATATAATAAACTTTCTCATGGTTATATTCCCCCTCAAATTCAGAAACTTGTCAGAAATATTTTCTGCTAATTGAGAGAAAATATACATGGGATTAAGAATCTATATCTCTAGCAAAACACAAATAATAATAAAAATTTATTATACATTAATCATCCATCTCTTTTTTATATTTTTATTCTTCAATTACAGGAATTCTCTTTATATCGGGGTCAGTAAAAATATCAGCCTCATCTCTACTTTTAGTAGAAAATTCAGATACTACTGCTCCCTCTTGCCCGGCTTGAAACCAGTGCAAAGTATTAGGTTTAAGTGTATATTGCTCCCCTGGGTTTAAAACAATTTCATGCCAAACTGTATACGTATGTTCTCTTCCTTTCGGAGGCTTAGCAGTAGGGTTTGATGTAGGTTCTCCTTCAACATACAAATAGACCTTACCCCATCTGCAACGAAAAGTTTCCTCTTTGCCCGGCTCACCTTCTACAGGCGGATGTCTGTGCTCCGGGCATGTCTGAAAAGGAAATAATACCAGTTCTTTCGCACAGCATCTGTCGGTATTCACGTATGTTACCACTTCAAGCCCGGTTTGTTCCAGTTCATTTAAGCCAAAATCAGCTACTTCAATATTATCCTTTTCTTCTTTGGTAAGAATAATATTCGCTTTTTCAAAAAAAGTTAATGCTCTTTCCCTAGCCTCTTTTACTTGTTTTTTACTTAACATTTGTTTATTCCGTTACGCAAAACTTATAAAACTTTACAAAAACATTATAAAAGTTTATGTTTGCTTCCTCGTTCATAGTGTCCGACCTCGGCTAACCTACTATCGTTTGATGTGACACTCCAGAGGCTTGAATTCCCGTGTAACTCACGGTACACAGCATCATAATTCGTTTTGGTGATTTATGATGCTTTATATCTTGATAAATTGATACTTGCATTCTTATCCCTGTCTATTGCAGCACCGCAACATTCACATATAAATTCCCTTTCAGACAGTGACAGTTTGGTTTTCACATGCCCACATGCTGAACAGGTTTTTGATGAAGGATACCATTTATCGGCTTCTATAAATTCAATTCCATACTTCCTGCATTTATACTGAAGCATTGTTTTGAATTCAAACAAGCCCTGCTCTGATATTGATTTTGACAGGTGTTTGTTTTTCATCATACCACTGACATTCAGGTTTTCCATAACTATCCTTGATGGCTTGGTTTTCACTATCTCGGCAGTTGCTTTATGCCTGTTGTCAGTTCTGATGTTATCAAGACGTTTGTACAACTTTTTAATGTTTTTTTCAAGTTTTATAATGTTGCCTGTTTTGACGCAACTTCCTCCTTCCTTGTTTTTTTGGTATTTGTTTGATACCTTGTGCTGCAACCTGCGCAATTTCTTTTCTAATTTTTTAACTCTTTTGGTTTTGTTGATGTTTTTAAATGTCATTCCGTTTGAGCATACAGCCAAATTCTTTATCCCTAAATCAATACCTATACTTTCGCCTGTAAGCTCAACAGCCTCTTGCTCCGCCTCAATGCCTACAGACACATACCAGTGTATTCCGTCAAACTTTACCCTTGGGTTTGTATATTTTGCATTTTCCGGTATCCTGTCTTTTTCTGAAAGTCTTACCCAACCAATTTTTTCTAATCTAACCTTGCCGTTTTTGAATTTTATTTTTTCGGTATCTTGATAAAATTTTGGCTGGCTTTTCTTCCTGCTTTTAAATTTTGGTTTATCGGCAAGCTTTTTAAAAAACTTATAGTAAGCATCACAGGCATCCTTTATGGCTTGTTTGGTTATGTTGTTGCTGTAATCATTAAGCCACTTGTATTTTTCAGTCTTCTTTAAAAACGTTAATTCTTTTCTCAAGTCTCCGTCTTTAATGAATTTGCCACCGCTTTTATAATTTTCTTCTTGTTTGGCAAGCGTCCAGTTATATGCCCATCTTGCAACTCCTGCACTCTGAAACAATTTTGTTTTTTGCTTGTTGTTGGGTTCAAGCCTGACTTTCAGGGCTATTATCATCTTCCAACAGCTCCTTTATCATTTTTTTGGCTTTATTGGCTCTCCGGTAGTGTCAAAAATTTTATCAACTTTTGACCTGTACCCTTTGATTTTATTGACTTTTATTTAAAATTTATCTTACCCCTATAAAATTGGAAATTGAGAATGTATAGATTTGAAA